>CAYWIN010000046.1:0-11418 GCA_964458365.1 uncultured Propionibacteriaceae bacterium | reverse complement strand
CGATTCGCACCCGGGCTTGGCGTCCGTGGAACAAAGACGGCAAGACGCTGCCGATGCGGTTCGCTGCGTCGGCCCAGATCAAGGTGAAGTTCAGCGACTTTGCTGCGTTGGCGCAGTTCGCCAACGGCCATGGCAGCGCGCGCTATGTGAAGCTCGAAGGCGTCAATTGGACGCTCACCGAAATCACCAAGACCCGGCTGCAGCAGCAGATACTCACCGAGGCGGTTCAGGACGCTTCCGCGCGGGCCACTCGGATCGCCAACGCTGTGGGTGCCAAGAAGGTGACCGCACTGGAGATTTCGGATCCGGGCCTGCTCAGCGGAATCCATGCAGCTCCCAGCTCGTCTTTCGCCCCGTCTGCACCGACCTTGCGCGGTGGCGCGCCTGCTCCGGATGTTCCTGACCTGGTGCCTGAGGACATCGAGTTGTTCGCTGAGGTGCATGCGCGTTTCATCGCGAGCTGAGGGGGAGCGAGCTGTGGGCCGCAGTCGCAGGCTTCGCAGGCTTCGCTTCATCGGCAGCGTCGGAGCTCATCGTTCGCGGTGAGTGGTTGGTAGCTTTCCGGAATGGACGTTCCCGATACTCGGCATCTTCTTCACGCCTACGGATTGGCGACGGACGCGGCCGCGCATCTGGCGGTGTTGTCGCACAGCGATCGCGGGCGCAGTGCCAAGGCGGGCACCTATCTCACCTCAGCGATCATTCACCAGGGCACGCCGTGGCCGGCGACCGGGCCGGTGGTTGGCTATGTGTGCTCGCTCGTTCTGGACGGCACCCTCAGCGCGGCGGCGCGTCCGGCAGTGGCGGAGTTCCTCGCGGAAGTGGCGAGCGCTATCGAGGTCGCCGAAGGTGAAGGCGGCGCCGGATGGTTGCGCACCCAGATTGCCGACAACTCCTTCGACCTCGATGGCGCCGTAGCCCAGATGGCCGAGCTCAGCGACGACGACGCCGAGTCTGCCTACGAGGAGATGTTCGACGATGACGATGTCGCCGACCTGATCATGTACATCGCCTTCCTCGGTGTCGTCGAACGAGCCGCTGAGGTTGATGCTGCGCGGGCGCTGCTGTCTGGGCTGAAGTGATTGCGGCCAGCGTGTTTGGTGAAGGACCTCGGCATCACCTGCCGTCAGTGTCGCTGCCTAGTGTTCAGCCATGTCGTCACCCCCGGAATCCATCGTCGGCTCCGGCTATTGGCACACGACTGAGGCACTCCAAAGCGCATCAGGAGCGGCGCAAGTGTGTGAACTTCTCGACTACCTGGGTGATCCTGCGGGAACGGAAACGTGCTTCGTCGCCCACGAGCACCCGGTCGAGCCTGACGACTCATACGGTGAACGGGCCAGAGCAGCTTGCCTGACGACGCTCCTCCATCATCTCAATCGAGTGCTCGATGACAACGTCGAACTCTTTGTTCTCGAAAGGCGCCTCACTGCGCGGATGACTCATCTGGATGCCGCCACAAAGAACCGCGCGATCCAGCAGGACCTGATCTCCTCGCGAACCCGACTATTTCAAACGTCACCGAGCGATGAGCCCCTGTTATGGATTCCCGATCTCGTATGTAGCGCATACCGACAGCGGATCACTGGCCGTCGCGGCGATCTGTTCGAGCGCATTAGTGGGATCTGCACGATCTTGCCCTAGAGACGAAGCAACCCCCGGCTGCCGCAGCTACACCGGGGGCCAACATCTCTCACCCAAGGGGAGAAGAAGTCTTGCTCGTAAATCAGCATAGCTCGCTTCCATCGGACGGGCCAGGGATGCTGTGCAAGCGGAGGATCAGCGTGCGGCTTGCCGTCTTCCGCTGAGGACCCCGGCAGAGAAACGTCAGTCGCGAGAAAGCAGGCGTTCCAGGGCGTCGGCGACGTCGGTACGGCCGTGTTCTCTGCTGAGCGAGATCAGGCGGGAGGAAAGCTCGTCGGGCACCTGCGCGAGCTCGGCGGGCGTGCGCGCCTTCCAGCCAGAAAGGTGACGGGCAGCGCCGAGTTGCACTGCGGCGTCCGAAGTGGTGGAGGCCGCCTCGATCACTGTCGCGATGGGCATGGTGTCGAGCACTTTGTCGGGGTAGCCCTCGTGCAGCGGATAGCCACTTCGCCGTCCGCTCCCGGCGGAATGCCAACGCAAGACGGCGGCACAGCGCGCATCCAGGTCAGGAAACTCGACGCTGAGCGCCTGTCCCAGCTGTTCCAGCAACGCCGGGGGCTGGCTGCCGGTATTGCTGGTCTGGAGGAGTTGGTCGATGACGGGTCTGACCCCGGTGGGCGCTGCGGAGACCCAGGAATCGGCCTCCAGTGCGCTCTGCTCGCGCATAGCCTGGGCTGCTGCGATGCGGGCTGCCGGCTCAGAGATGCCGTGTGCATCCAGCCAGGACACCAGGCTCGGGCCGTCGAGGAGTAGTGCATCGCTGTCCCAGCCGTCCCAGCGAAGCGAGGCGCCGTGGTGCATGGCTGCCTGGGCGAGGATCTGCCCGTGTCCATCGAAAAGATGGAAAGTAATCTCGCCCAGGCACATGCAGTAGCTGCCGCTCAGTTCGCTGATCGCCAGGCTCTTGAGGAGTCCGGTGAGATCGTCGCCCTCGACGATCAATGCTGGCGGGTCGGGGGTGATTGGCTCACCGTCCGCCATGCCGCAGTTGAATACGGCGACGCGGCGCGTCGCGGTCAGAACGGGTTCCCAGGAATCCACAAGAGAAGTATCTCAACCCACTCGCGGTCTTGTTCCCGTGCTCGGGGCCAGGATGCAGCACTGGCGTTGTGAACGTCAGTATGCCCCTGCCAACTTGTATCGTGTATCGTTACGCGATACGGTGATGACGTGATCGTCGGCTTTCGACACAAGGGGCTAGAGCTGCTGTATCGCGAAGGCTCGAAGAGGGGTGTGCAAGCAGAACATGTCCCGAAGCTGCTCCGAATCCTGTCGGTCTTGGACGTGGCTCAGGCGCCGAACGACATCACAATCCCGTCGTTTCGGGCCCACCCACTCAGAGGTGATCTTGCGGGGCACTGGTCGATCTGGGTGAACGGGAACTGGCGGGTGACCTTCCGGTTCATCGAGTCTGACGTTGAACTGGTCGACTACCAGGATTACCACTGAGGAGGGGGCAGGCATGGTGATGAAGAGCCCCGTGCACCCGGGGGAGATTCTCCGTGAGGATGTGCTCGCCGAGCTTGGCTTGAGTGTGAGCGAGGCGGCCTCCCGTCTGGGCATTTCGCGAGTGGCGTTGAGCAGAGTGCTGCACTGCCATGCACGGATCAGCCCGAATCTGGCCATCCGCTTGGAGGAGGCCGGCGCGGGCACGGCCCGCGTCTGGTTGGCGATGCAGTCTGCCCATGACCTGGCCGCCGAACGTGCGGCCGGGCTGCCCAAGGTCATCAAGCTTGACCACGTGGCTTGATCTGCCAGGGGGGTGCGTCGTCAGGTCTGAGACGTTGCGGTGTTGGCCTCCCGACACACGTCGAGACGGAAGGCAGACGATGGCTTTCGCACACACGCGCGAGGAGTTGGCTCGCGAGCTGGCGAGCGCCGACCCGGTCGTGATGTCGATCGCAGAGTTCGTCGCGTTCGTCCAGGGTGCGACGACCTGCCCGGAGAAGAACTGCCGGATGTGCGACGTCGGGATGCGATGAGCGTGAGGGGCTGGGATCATCCGCGCCGGTTCGAACACCTTGGTGAGGTCTCGGAGTTGCGGCGGACGCTGATGGCGTTGGCCCGCGGCTGAGCTGGCTCGCGTCGGTCTACCCGCAGCATCAACCGAGGGCGGCGCTGTGGGCTCACCTGTCCTACTGAGCGTGAGATCCAGCCATCGTCGGTGACTTCCCAGAGAAAAGTCACGTCCTCTTCGTCCCAGTGGGACCTGACTCAACGCGGCATGTCACCAAGGGTTCCATTCGGGGCATTCTCTGTCGAGCGAGATGCCGTCAGTGGGGAGGCGCCCTCAGGCCACCTCGACGATGACCACGCGAGTGCCGTCGGTGTAGGCGAAGCGTGGGTGGTGGGCGTCGATGGCGATGCGTCTGGGGCCGGCAAAGGTGTCACCCCTTGTGATCGAGCTGGTCGACTCGCCTGTCGGCAGGTCTGGCCACTGGTGAAGCAGCAGGCCGCTGTCGGCGTCGTAGAGCCGCGGGTGTTGGTTGAGTGCCAGGACGTTGCCAGCCAGGCTCACCAGGTCACCGGCGCAATGGTCGAGTTGGTGCCGCCAAGTGAAGCGGCCTTCGGAGGTCGACCATCGAGCAAGGAGTTGGGGCTCTAGATCGTCGGGGCTGTCGGGGTCGTTCTCTTCGCTTCCGGTGCTGACGATGACATCGGCACCGACGAAGCAGGCCCCGGAGACTTCGGCGTTCGCCAACCCCCTGATGCCCAAGACGCTGCCGAGCCCGTCGAGTTCGTCGGACTGGGACAGCGCCCGCGCCAGGTCGTACACCGCAAGGACGTCCCAGGGGTGCCACACCCACCCGGCAGAGAGCAGCATGCTGCCGTCGTCGCTGACCGCTAATCGGGAGTGGAAGAGGTCTGCCGGTTTCCGTCCCTCGGTAGCGGTGAGGCGCTCTCCGGTGTGGGCGTCCTCGAGCTGAAGGAGGTTGTAGTCGTCGGGGCAATGCGCGAGCCCGGTGCGTCCACCGGGAAGGGTGAACAGCGCAATCGGGTAGCGGTAGACGTTGGCGTGGTAGTAGCTGCGGTTGATTTCACGGATCACCTGGCCGTCGGACTCCAACAGGAGTGCTTTGGTCCCCAGCGAGTCGATGAGCGCCACAACATCGCCAGCGGGCGCGGCACAGGTGGCGTCAAAGCGCGGCCCGTACCGAGTGAATCGCGGCGGCTGAAGCTCCGGATAGAACTGTTGCCAGCCCGCGGCAACATCGATGAGAGCGTCATTCACCCACGCCAGCGTGCGAGCGCCTTGAATCGGCAACTCCTGCTGGGTGACGTTCACGGGGCCACTATTCCATGGGCCGGGCTGGTTGCAACGTAACCCAAACGTCGGTCATCTTGATCGTCGCGCACAACGGGGCCAATGCCCCGGCCAGCATGGTGCTCGACCGACACCCCGAGCTCGTCGAGCGAGTGGCCTGGGTCGACAGTGGACCAGTCGCAAGCCGTCCCCGAACCTGCGCCCGTGCTGCACGAAGACGAGATTCTGCCGCGCTCTCTGGCTGCAATCTCAGACGGACGTCGTGCCGGCCGCGGTAGTGCGGGCCTGACAAGTCAGCTCGGCTGGTTTGTCACGCGAAACGCGCCCGCAGCTCGATACGCCACCAGGCTCGTGAGGTAGGTCGTGGCGGCGAAGCATCCGACGCCGAGGTAGCTGGGGAATGACGCCAGGAGTACTCCTCCGATCCCGCCGGCGACGGTGCCGCCGACGTACATGGCGGCGTTGGCTAGGGAGGACACGGTGCCGCGGGCGAGTTCGGTGTGGCTTTGGAGCTGGCTCATCAACACTGGGAAAAGGAACCCTGCGATCATCAGGCCGAGGGCAAGCACTGCGACCGCAGACCAGAGCTGCCCCATAAACCCCGCTGCGAGATAGGCCAGAGCCAGGCCGATGATTCCCACGGCAAGCGAAGCGCTCGACCCAATCCGGGCCACAATGCGCGATCCGAACAGCGAGCCGACGGCGTTGCCCACCCCGATCACTGCCATGGCTGTTCCGATGGTGGTTTGGGAGGCGCCGAAGTCCCTGGCGAGCCATGAGCCAATGAAGGACAAAGCGGTGAAGTTGCCGATCTGGAATACCAAGTAGGCGACCAAGGACCAGACCAGGCTCGACGAACGCGCGATGTGTTTGTAGGGCGCGAGCAGGGGACCTGCTGTGTCCTGCATCGGGGCGACGTGCGGGAAGCGTCGCCACAAGATGATCCACACGCCGGCGGACGCTGCGGCGATAGCGAAGAACGGAATGCGCCACCCGAGAGCGGACAGATATGAGCCGATGGGGATCCCCGCGACCATCGCCACGGCGAGCCCTGCTGAGGCCGCGCCCATGGTCTTGACGATGGAATTCGGTGGAACCACTGCCGGGATGGAGGCCCAAATCTGCGGGCTGACGAAGGAGGCACTCACTCCGGCCAGGAAGCGTGCGACAAACATGGTCCAGAAGGAGTTCGTCAGACCGCATCCAGCGGTGAACACGGTGAAGCCGACGAGGCCTGCCAGGAGCACCACGCGGCGGTCGTATCGGTCCGAGAGTGGGCCCGACACGAGGGCGAACATCGCGTACCCGAGGGCATAGGCAGAGACCAGCCAGCCCGCCTGTTCCAAAGGCACCTGGAACTCGCGTTGCAGCACAGGAAGTAGTGGTGCAGTCAGGAAGGTATCGGTGCCGATGACGAACAAGGTGAGGAAGGCGAGTAGACGCATGGACGCCTCGCTGACGCTGGTCCGAGGGAGGGCGCTGGTCATGGTCGGTCCTGATGTTCAGCTGGAAACCACTGCTGAAGTGAATGCATCTCGCCCCTATGTTCGATGTTTGACGAACATAGGATTATCAGACAACTTTCGGCACGGTCAAGGCCGGTGAACGGTACGATCGGTGGGTGATCATCGCCCGGCAGGGCAGGAAGGTGGAGTGTGGTGGCGAGTAAGGAACTGCCGCATCCGACCCCTGATGAGCTGGAGCTGGGCCGGGTGCTTGGCGCATTGTCCGACCCCATCCGTCGCGACGTCCTGCTGCGCATCTCGCGTGAGGGGCCGCTCTACTGTGGTGACCTCACCTATGAGGTCACCAAGTCGACAATGTCGCATCACTTCCGCGTCCTTCGCGAAGCCGGGCTGATGCACACCGAGGTGCTGGGCACTCGTCGCCGCATCACCCGTCGCGACGCGATGATCGAGTCGGTCTTTCCCGGCTTGCTGGAAGCTGTCGGACTGCCCAGCAGCGAGGGCATCTGGACTGAGCGCCCAGGCGAGTAACGGCCACAGTGCTTCGTTAGGTCGTGTTGGGCTTTCGGCAGTGCCGTTCGAGCTGACCCTGCTCTCCAGGGGACGCCGTGGTGTGGGCAACTGCGTCGGCGCCGAGCTGCCGCCAGATGGGACGAGGGGGAGACCGCTCCGTCCGGTCCCTGCTAGCGTCTGGGCCACAAACTGAATCACGCGGGAGCTCGCCGAATAGCGGGCTGAGAGGACGTCGAACGGACGTCGACCGCCGAACCCGCCGGGTAATGCCGGCCACGGGAGGGATCTTCTATGACGTCCATTGGGCTTGACCTTGCTCGGCTCGCACTACTGACTCCGGCGGAGTTGGTACTAGATGCTCGCTTTCCAGCGCTATCGCTGTTCCGCGCCCCCGGCGGCGCTCGTGCTCTGAGGTCGTGACGGGGGCGAAGTGCTGGCTCACCGAAGCCATTGCCCACGCCAACGATCTGCGCCTAAGGCACGACCCCGATTCCGTCCATCACTTCTACCGAAACTGGTGAAATGACTACTTCAACCCGGCCTGGCGTCGAAGCTCCTCTTGTCCTCACTGATTCGCCGCCGCGCACCTTGGGTGCCGGGGCGCAGATGGCGCTGTGGGCCAGTTTCGGGGTGACGCTCTTTGGCCCGATCACCGGTGCTCTGGTGGCGTTCACTGCCGGCAGCCAGAGTGCCGGGTTGCTGGCCGCCCTGGTTGGCACGGTGATTGGTGCCGCGATGTTGGGGGCGAGTGCGGCCATCGGGGCCAGTCTCGGCACGCCGTCGATGGTGGGGCTGCGTGGCCTGCTCGGATACCGCGCGTCGATGCTGCCAACGGTGCTGAACATTGCCCAGAACGTCGGCTGGGCAATGATGGAAATCATCGTGATCTCCACGGTGGTCGCCCAGTTGGTCGGACCGGGGTGGCGCTGGCCGGCAGTGGTGGCGTCTGGGCTGGTGGTGACGGTGATGGCGATCCGTCCGCTGGGCAGCATGAAGCTGTTGCGCACCGTGATGCTCTGGCTGGTGTTGGCCGGATCGTTGGCCCTGTTCTGGCTGGTGCTTTCGCAACCTGAGCATCAACTGGATCAAAGCGGGGTGTTGGGCTTTTGGCCTGCGGTCGATTTGGCGGTGGCTCAGGTGATTTCTTTCGGCCCGTTGGCCGCCGACTATTCCCGGCACTCCAAGACAGTCAAGGGCAGCTTCTGGGGTGCATTCGCCGGCTATGGGCTGGCGATTCTGGCCTATTACGCGCTTGGTGTCTTTGCCGTGACTCACCTTGTGGGGGACCTCTCTGGGGTCAATCTGCTCACCGCTCTCATGGCTCTCCCCGTCGGGCTGGTTGCGATTGCTCTGCTGGCGTTCGATGAGTTGGACGACGCCTTCGCCGATGTCTATTCGGCCACTGTTTCGGTGCACAACATTGCGCCGAAGGTTGACCGACGCTGGATTTCTGTCGGAGTTGGTGTGGTGGCCACGGTGTTGGCTGGCTTCGTCGGCTTCGACGCCTACCAGGGCTTCCTTTTTCTGATCGGATCGGCCTTCGTGCCGCTGATTGCCGTGGCGATTGTGGACTTCTTTTTGATCCGGCGAAGGCATTGGGACGTCGGCGCGACGGCGCAGTTCCGCTGGGGTCCGACGGTGGCCTGGCTGTTGGGCTTCACCACCTACCAGGTGGCCTACCCCGGGACGGTGCCCGGGTGGGCCTCGCTGTGGGTGTCGCTAGCTGAGTGGCTCAAAGTGGGTGTGCCGTCCTGGTTCGGTGCAACCTTGGGCAGCATCGTGGTCAGCGCAATCGCAGCCGCTGTCCTTGGCCTCTGGGCGAGGGCGAAAGCGAGCCGCTGACTCGATCTCCCGCAGCACTCTGGGATGGGCTTGGTAGTACGTACCGAATATCGGGTGTTCGCCTAGTCGGCGAGATCTGGTTCGGAGCGGCCTCGCCAGAAGGTCGGCCGCCACCAGTAGAGGGCCGTGAGGTCGCAGGGCCATTCTCCGTCCTTACACCCCCGCGGTTCGAATCGGTCCACGGATCTATCGATCGGTCGCCAGCCTTCGTCGCGATTGTCACCTTCAGATGCGAGTCTGGCGTGGCGCTTCAGGCGAGATTCGCAGGCGCCGTACTTCGAGTATGCGATCTGCGCATCTTCCAACGAAGGCTTGTTTGCTCCCCCCGCCCAATCGGGCCAGCGCAGCTGCACCGGGTCGTCCTCCCAGAAGCAGATCGCGCAAATGTCATACGAGCCTGGTGGTTCTCGAAACTGCAGATAGCCGCAGCAGGGACAAGGAAAACTCACCAGCGCATTCTCGCATGCGCATCAGCCGTGCGGGGCAAGTGCCTCTGCCGCTGGGTCGCGAAGCGAGTCAGGCTCGGCAAGTTCCAACCGTTCTCCCTGGAGTCTCACTCAGTCTGAGATGGCCGGGGTGCGGTGATAAAGAGACCGACAGCGTTATGACGTTGGCCGGTGATTTGCAGCCCTCGCCGCGGCGCTCATGCAGAGTTGAGGACGTTCGCGGTCAGGTCGTTGCGGACACAGCGCAACGTCCTAGGGCCAGCGGACATCTTGGGTTCGAACAGTCAGTCGCCCCAGGCCGTCGACTGTCGCTACTCCCCAGTCCAAAGCGACGGTGACCTTCTGCCCGTCCGTCTCTTCCATCTCCCGAGCGGTGGCCTTCGGCGGCCACTACGTGTGGGTGCGTCCCGACTACGATGACCTCACCGAGCTCGTCGTCCTGGTCGCCGACGGCAAGCTGCAGGTGAACCTCGCCGGGGTCCACCCTTTCGAGCAAGCCTTCGAAGCTTCTAGTATCGATGTGTGCCCCGCTACGTGATCTTGATTGCCGACGACCTGCACCTCTTCCAGGGCGTCCGTGATGTCCTCGTCGCAGACGTGCGTTTCCAGGACAAGGTTGACGAGGTGCACTGTGACGGGGTCTCGGCCCCGCTCACCAACATCTATCCGATGGAGATGGCGGACGAAGAGTGGGCTGACTGGGTGGGGTCCGCCTCAGAGGGCAGCGTTCCCGACCCCCTGCCCATGTCGTACGTGATGATCGAGTCTCGGTCGGCTGAGTGGATTGCCCAGATCGGCGCCCTGCTTGCGAAAGGCCTGGCCACCCCGGCCTGGTTCGTCGACACCGCGGACGTCGCTTGGCCGGTGGGACGCGTCGATCCGCTTCGGATCAGGCTGAGCTGAGCGGGCCCCGACGAGTGTGATGTGTCAGTCCGCGACGAGGTCTATCTAGCGGGACAGTCCGCCGCGCACGGTGCTGACGAAGTCGTGGACCGCACGCGCTCCGATGCGCTGGGGGATCACGTAGGCCTGCAGCGGCCCGATGAAGATGAAGACGTGGGTGGCGGTCGCCTCGATGCGATCGATGCCTTGCCAGGTGGCGCTGGACATTCCGGTGGGGGTCGCGTCATGAAATGCCGTCGTCGTCGATCCAGATCCGACAAGGCCCGGGGGTACCCAGCCCACCTGTCTTCGCGAATCGGAGGACGTTGCGTCGGATCGTCCAGACCCAGATTGGCGGCCAGGCGAGCCAGAGCACTGCGCCCGCGATCGCGCCGACCACGAGACCTTCGAGCCAGTTGCCTTCAAGCCCACTGACGATGGTCACGGCCGCGAGAATAGCGAGGCTTACCCAAGGCCGAACCTGCGCGCTCCGTTTCTTGGCGGCAGGCGTTTGGGTGGCGCCGTAGACGTTGTACGCCATCAGGTCTTCACCAGTGAGCTCGAACTCCAGCACCGTGACTCAATCCCGTCGGGCAGTTGCCTGCATCGGCGTCGGCCACATCGTAGTAGAACGCGTCCTTCGGTCTGGAACTGCCGGGCGCCTGACCCTTTGGGGGAACGGCGGACGCGGCACGGGTGATGCGGCCGTGGTTGACGAACTTGGGCACAGGATTCGAGATGAGCGCGCCCGACTCAGCGGACGAGCGTGAGGCCATGACTCATGGCCAGGCCGGCTTGTTGCTCAAGCCTCGATTGATTCGTGAACCGAGTAGCTGCTGTCTAGCGGCAAGCTAGACGTCCAGACGAGGGGTGGCGCACCCACGTGCCGCCGCGTTAGGCCTCGTCGGCCGGGAGTCCCGCACCGATCCGTTCGATAGCTGCGGCGGCGTTACCTGCACCGTCCTCCTGGTTGATCAGGGCAGCCAGTTCGCCGGCGCGGCGTCGGTAGCGGGGGTCAGTCGTGGCCTGGCGCAGGGCATCGGTGAGCGTGCCGACGGCGAGGCGGTGCATCGCGATCGGTTGCGGGGCGACCCCGAGGGCGGCCAAGCGATGCGCCCAGAACGGCTGATCGAGCAGCACCGGGATGGGCACCGCGGGCACCCCGGCGCGCAAGCCGGCCGCCGACGTCCCGGCCCCGGCGTGGTGGACGAACGCCGCGGCGCGCGGCAGGAGCCATTCGTGGGGAACGTGCCCGATGTGCAGGACGTCAGCCTCGTCCTCGCCGGCGAGCCCGGCCCATCCGGCCTGGAAGATCACGCGCAGTCCGGCGCCGCGGGCTGCGGCGAGCACGGTGCGCCGA
>CAYWIN010000045.1:7743-11424 GCA_964458365.1 uncultured Propionibacteriaceae bacterium | reverse complement strand
GGTCAACTCCAGGCCGGTGATACCCGGCACCTGGGATACCTTTTCCCGCACATCCGCTTCGATGGTGTTAGCCATCGGACAGCCGGTAATCGTCAGCAAAACAGTGACGGCGGCCCGTCCGGCATCATCAATCTCGATGCTCTCAACCATGTCCAGATCGGTGATCGGACGGTGGATTTCCGGATCGATGACGGTGGCCAGCGCGGCGTTGACCGCCGCCTCAAGTTCAGCAGACATGCGCCCAACTGTAGCCATATGCCTATCGTCCGGCGAACCGCTGCGGGGCGGGTCAGGCGCTCTTGTCGTCGGCCTCGTCTGTCTGGATTTCGGCGAGCAAGTCCCGCAGTTCTGAACGAACAAAGTCCCTTGTCGCCACGTCGTTGATCCGCATCCGAAGCGAGGCAATCTCCCGGGCCAGGAAGTCCATGTCAGCTCGGGACTGCGCAGCGACCTCGCGGTCATGTTCCAAACTCACTCGGTCACGAGCCTCCTGGCGATTCTGGGCAAGCAAAATCAGCGGTGCCGCGTAAGACGCTTGCAGCGAGAGGGCCAACGTCAAGAACATGAACGGCCACGGGTCAGGGGACGTACCTTGAGGCAGCGAAACATTCAATGTCAGCCAGGCGATGATCACGATGGTCATCCAGATCAGGAACCCTGCTGTGCCCATCAGTCGAGCGAAAGATTCGGCAAAACTACCGAAGGTGTCCTGGTCGACCCGCATTCGTGGCATCCAGTCGTTTCGTCGACGACCGGGGGTATCCAGACGGTTCTTATCAGCCATCGGTCACCTCCGTTTCCAGCCGATCCAACTGCACACCACGCCAGTCATTCGGCAATATGTGATCGAGCACGTCATCAACGGTGACCGCGCCCAACAGCCGACGATCCGCGTCAACCACAGGAGCACACACCAAGTCATAGGTGGCGAAGTACCGACTCACTTGAGCGATATTGCTCTGTGCAGTCAATGGCGCAATGTCGGGGTCGATCACCGCGGCCACTAGCTCCGACGGCGGTTCACGTAACAACCGCTGGATATGCACTGCCCCGAGATAGGTCCCCGTCGGGGTGTCCAAGGGCGGCCGACAGACAAATGCCAATGCCGCCATTGCGGGAGTGACCTCTTCTTGCCGAACCCGCGCCAATGCCTCAGCAACCGTCGCGTCCGAGGCCAGGATCACCGGTTCGGGGTTCATCAAACCGCCGGCGGTGGCCGCATCGTAGATGAGCAACGCGCGGACGTCTTGAGCTTCGTCAGGCTCCATACGTTGAAGCAGGGTTTCCGCAAGGCCGGGATCCAATTCAGCAATGAGGTCAGCAGCATCGTCGGGATCCATGGCTTCCAAAACGTCGGCTGCCCGCTCAGTGTCCATCGCGGCGATGACATCAACCTGCTCATCCTCGGGAAGCTCTTCCAGCGCCTCAGCCAAGCGATCATCATCCATCGCGGCCACCACATTGGATCGCAAAAGAGGATCCATATCGTGCAATTCCCGCGCAACGTCCGCTGCCTTCAACTCACTCAGCCGCATCACCTGTTGTTCGGCGTCCCGCGGAGCAGGCTTTTCGGTGAAGTCCGGTACTTCTGACCAATCAACGATCGTCACGTGAGGCCGCTGGAAAGGTCGCTTGACCACTTCACGCAACGCCACCTCCGACAACTCCCAGTCTCTGCCGCGAGCATGACGGATCGCCACATCGAAGATCGTCTCGTTTGACGGGTTATCTGCGCGACGCAACGTTCGATCAAAGAGCTGAGCCGCCACCAAGATCTCGCGGTCCCGAGCCTCGAAACGCCGAGTGTTGACCAGACCAGAAACAATCACCTGATGAGAATCGATGGAGTGCACACGCTCCATCGGAAAGAAGATCCTGCGGTGAGCGAATAGCTCGACCACAAGACCCTTCACTTTGGGTGATCGTTGGCCGGACCGATTCTGAATGACGACGTCCCTGACCTTGCCCAGTTGCTCGCCATTGGCGTCAAGCATGGGCAGCCCTTTGATCCTCGAAATAAAGATCGATGAAGTCGCGCTCACGCGCTGAGGCTACCGCTTATCGCAAGCAAGTTCCGAACGAAACAAAGGTTTCCCACACCACCGTTTGGCCCAGGTCGAGGCTTAGGTAGCCTCCGGGTCAAAAGGCACCAGCGCCCGCACCTCCGGCGCGGCGGCAACGGCCCCCTGGGCATCAACAATGCTCGCGTTTACCGTTTCCGCCACCGATGTGACCTCACCCTTCACCGGATCGAGCAAGGTGGATGTGACCAGGGTTTTGGGGTTCAAGTCGCTGAAGTTCAGCTCGGAGAACTCCGGCCCCAACTCGGCCCGCAGCTTTCCTTGAGCATCATTGGCGATGTTTCGGACGTAGTTGAGGACCCGTGCCGCTTTTCGGGCCAGCCCAGGAAGCTTGTCCGGGCCAAAGATGATGATGGCCAAAATCACCAAGATGACAATCTCGGAGGCGTTGAAATCAATCATGAGAGGCCCATCATCTGACTCACAAGCCGGCTGCCTCCAGCGCCGCAAGGAACGTTGCGGTCTGGGCAGGGCTGGCATCGAGGAGAGGCTTACGCACCGGACCGGTGGCAAAGCCTCGGGCGGACAGTGCCGCCTTCACCAGCATGACACCTTGAGTGGCAAACACCCCAGTGAAGACCCCCAGCAGTGCCTGATTCTGCCTGACCGCATCGGCCAGCTCGCCAGCAAGGAAACTCTCAATCATCGTCTTGGTGGGACGACCCGTCAGATGGGTCGATGTGCCCACCACGCCACAGCCACCCACAGCGAGCAGCGGCAAAGTCATCCCGTCATCTCCGGCGTAGTAGGCCAAATCCGTCGCCGCCATCACCTGGGCCGACGCGACCGGCTGACCCTTGGCATCCTTGACCGCAACGATGCGCGGGTGCGCGGCAATCTGAAGCATGGTGGATGTCTCCACCGGGATTCCCGCCCGATGAGGAATGTCATAGATCATGATGGGCAGCTCAGTGGCATCAGCAACCGTCACGAAGTGGTCTGCCACCGCATCTTGTGGCGGACGGCTGTAATACGGAGTCACCACTAGCAGTCCGTCGGAACCCGCCTGCTCCGCCTGCTTGGCCAGTTCGATCGTATGGGCCGTGCTGAAGGTGCCCACGCCAGCAATCACCTGGGCGCGATCACCAACTTCAGCAACCACCGCCTCCAACAGCGCGAGCTTCTCTTCGTCGGTCGTCGTCGGCGCTTCCCCCGTCGTGCCGTTGATGACCAGTGCGTCATTTCCCTGCACGTCTACGAGGTGCGCAGCGAGCCGCCGAGCCTCGTCAAGGTTGAGCGATCCGTCGCGGTGAAAGGGCGTGACCTGAGCCGTGATCAGCCGTCCGAATGGCACATTCATGGGCACAGCCTAGGCGGTTTCCCGCACCAGGACAGCATCGGTGAGACCCAAACCTTGCCTGGACGCACCCTCAACACAACCAACATGAACGGCCAGTTCTGCGACAACCACATAACTCATGGGACGTAATGGTAGGGGCACGGCTAGGCTGAAGCCCGTGAACCCCGTAGGGAAAAATTCTGGACCAGCCGGCTTATGGACGAACACCCAGGCATTTGCCGAGGGCCTCGTCAGCGAATCCGAAGGAGGCCGGGCCGCCCGCCGACGTATCGGTGCTGCTGGCCCACTGCAGCGTGGAGG
>CAYWIN010000045.1:0-7733 GCA_964458365.1 uncultured Propionibacteriaceae bacterium | reverse complement strand
CGCAAGATCTGGGCCTGGAATCCATCAGCCTGGGCGTGGCATCCGTGCTGACCTTGCTCTGCAAGGCCGCGAACGCGCGAGCCGCCGTCGAAATCGGAACCGGCACGGCCGTCTCAGCGGCCGCCATCTTAGGGGGAATGTCTCCCGAGGGAGTGCTGACCAGTATCGATTCAGAAGCCGAGAACCAACTGGTGGCCCGAGAGATCCTCTCGGCCAACGGCGTACCCAGCCGCCGGGTTCGGATGATTGCCGGGCAAGCCCTGCTCGTGCTGCCCAAACTCAGCGACAACGCCTACGACTTGGTCTTCGTCAACGGGGATCCGCTCGAATTCGTCGAATATGTCGCCCAGGCCGAGCGGCTCCTTCGCACCGGAGGCATCCTGGCTATCCATCACGCCCTATGGGGCGGATTGGTGGCAGACGATCGCAACGAAGATGACGAACCCCTCATCATCCGCGAAGCACTCAACGCCATTCTGGAAAGTGACGCCTTCACGGCCAGCTTGCTGCCGATTGGCGATGGCCTACTGGTCGCCGTACGGAGCTGACTGAACATCTAGTCGGTCGGAACCACCACGTTTTTCGCGACCACGGTGATGTCATTCTCGATGTGGAAACCGCGAGCTCGGTCGTGTTCAAGGTCCACACCAATTTCGACACCGTCGGGGACAACCACGTTCTTGTCCAAAATGGCCCGCCGCACCACGGCGTTGCGTCCGATCCGGCAACCAGGGAAGATCACCGACTCCTCGATCTTCGCCCACTTGTCCACCAACACATTCGGTGACAGCACCGACCGGTCGACATCGCCACCGGAGATGATGCAACCAGCGCTGACAATGGAATCCTCCGCCGTCCCACGCAAGGTGAACTTCGCTCCCGGGGCCTGAGCTTGGGAAGTCCAGATCGGCCACTTGCGGTTGTACAGGTTGAACTCCGGATCAACCGAGACCAAATCCATATGAGCGGCATGGTAGGCCTCAATCGTGCCGACATCCCGCCAGTAGTTCCGATCCTTTTCCGTCGCGCCGGGCACATTGTTATCGGTGAAGTCGTACACCCGAGCCCGACCCTGATCGACGAAGTTCGGGATGATATTGCCCCCCATGTCATGCCGAGAATCAGCATCGGCGGCATCAGCGTTCAACATGTCCACAAAAGCCTTGCGAGTGAACACATAGTTGCCCATCGAGGCAAACGACTCCTCCGTACTATCCGGCAAACCAGGCGGATCCTCTGGCTTCTCCAAAAAGCGGTTGATCTTTCCGTCCGCCGCTGCGTCAATGATTCCGAAGGCCGAAGCTTCGCTGCGCGGAACACGGATCCCAGCCACCGATGCGTCCATCCCCGATTCGATATGGGCGCTGACCATGTTTTCGACGTTCATCCGATAAATGTTGTCGGCACCAAAAACCACGACGTAGTCAGGGTCTTCGTCGTTGATCAAGTTCATCGACTGGTAGATGGCATCAGCGCTGCCCTGATACCACTGCTTTCCCGTGCGCTGCTGCGCCGGAACCGAAGTCACATAGCTGCCCAACAGCGGAGAGAGCCGCCAGGTCAACGTGATGTGGCGATCCAAAGAGTGCGACTTGTACTGGGTGAGTACACAAACCTTGGTCAGATCCGAGTTGGCCAGGTTCGACAAGACGAAGTCGATCAGGCGATAAGTGCCCCCAAATGGGACCGCAGGTTTTGCCCGATCCGCGGTGAGGGGCATCAAGCGTTTCCCCTCGCCACCCGCCAGGACAATCGACAGAACGTTGGGGCCGCTGCTCATGCTCTGAACCTAGGCCAGCACCGACCGTGCCACAAGGAAATCTGCAAATTGCCTGCCGGAAGTTCGTAGGAATGCCATCGACTTCCTGGCAGCGCTCCCCCCAGACTCTCCAGCGGTGTGCCACGATCACGACATGGCTCTACGTATCTCAATCCTCACCAGGGAGTACCCGCCGTTCATCTATGGCGGTGCAGGCGTGCACGTCGGACAGCTGGTGCCTCAGCTGCGGAAGTTCACCCAAAGTGTCGAGGTGCAATGCATGGGCCAACCCCGCCCCGACGCGACAGCCCACCTGGAGGACTTCCCGCCCGGAGCGAATGCCGCACTGCGAGTCCTAGGAACCGACGTTGCCATGGCGAACGCCATTGGCGAGGTGGATGTCATTCACTCACACACTTGGTACGCCAACTTCGCCGGCCTGGTCGGATCGAAACTCTTGGACGTCCCACACGTTGTCACCTCGCACTCCCTCGAACCGCACCGCCCCTGGAAAGCCGATCAGCTCGGCGGCGGCTACCGCGTCTCATGCTGGGCCGAACGAACAGCTTTCGCCGACGCCGCTGCGGTCATTGCGGTGAGTGAGGGCATGCGACGCGACGTCCTGGCCTCCTACCCCGAGCTGGACCCCAATCGAGTCTTCGTCGTGCGCAACGGCATCGATACCGACGAATTCTGCCCCGACACCAGCACCGACGTCCTCGACGAGCTGGGAGTAGATCTCACCCAGCCATTGGTCGCCTTTGTCGGACGCATCACCCACCAAAAAGGGCTGGTGCACCTGCTACGCGCCGCACAACAGTTCGATCCCGAAACTCAGCTCCTCCTGCTCGCTGGATCCCCTGACACCCCCGAGATCGCTGCCGAGTTCTCTGAGGCGTTCTCAACGCTCAGCAAGCAACGACCCGGAAAAGTCACCTGGGTGGCCGACATGTTGCCCCGGGCGTCCGTCCGGCAAGTGCTCACCCACGCCGCCGTCTTCGCCTGCCCCTCAATCTATGAACCCCTCGGCATCGTCAATCTGGAAGCGATGGCCTGCCAAACGGCCGTGGTGGCTTCCGCCGTTGGTGGGATCCCCGAAGTCGTCGCCGACGGTGTCACCGGCACTCTGGTGCCCTATGACCCCGCACAGGCCGACGATCCCCAATACGTCGCAGATTTCGAGCAACGATTCGCCGAGCAAATCAATCGGATCACCCGTAACCCGGACGTCGCGAAGGACTACGGCCTGGCTGGACGGAAGCGAGCCATCGACGAATTCTCCTGGGAACGGATCGCACGCCAGACTGTCGATGTCTATGAACGGGCAATCCAGTTTCATCGCGGCTGAATCAACGCGGACGCGTCAACGATCACGTACGCGAACAAAATGGGCCAGAAACGCCTCGTGGGCCCCGGGAAAAACCCCGGAGCCCACGAGCGAAAACCTCTGGTCAGGCGACGACAACTCCTTCGAGCGCGGCCTTCAACTCTGCGGCTTCAATCGCATTCATCTCGATCACGAGGCGACCTCCGCCTTCCGCCGGAATGCGCATAGCGATCACGCGGCCTTCCTTCGCCACCTCGATCGGCCCATCCCCGGTTCGCGGTTTCATCGCTGCCATCGCAATACCCCTGTTTCTTCCTGGTTCGGAACCCAACTCCCCTATATTATTCCACCCTCAGGGGACTGGCGGAATCGCCGGATCGTCCTCACTCGGCACTAGGGGATGGCTGAACGCTGGGCGACGGAGCCCAAAGGACCGGCTCAACCTTGCCATCAAGCTGGTTCGCTAACCGCTCGATCAGCTCATCCACCTGCCGCATCGAGTAGCCGCGAGCCACCACAGCAAAGCGTGCCGAACGCAGATCCTCACCGACGAGCCAACCATCAGGGAAGTAGGGCTCCGGCATGTCGGTCACCGTTTGCGGCATTTCTCCCAGCCGTCCGGTAGCCGCCATCGCAGCGAATCCCAACACGACCACGACCACGACCGCCATCACCCAAATCATGGGCGCAATTCTAGCTGCTGATCACACCTCCAGCGGCGCGCGAACGACCGGCTGGGGTGGATTGCTCGACGTCACCAGCTCGACAGCCTCGTCCGGGTCGTCCGTCAGCTGCAACAAGTCCAGGTCAATCGGGGAGATATAGCCGCCGGCCAAGACCTGATTGCGCACCCAATCCAGCATCGGGGACCAGAATTCGGTTCCAAAAAGGACGATCGGGAACGACTTCACCTTGTGAGTCTGAACCAAGGTCACCGCTTCAAACGCCTCGTCGAAGGTTCCGAACCCGCCAGGCATCACGACAAAACCACTGGAGTACTTCAGGAACATGACTTTGCGCGCGAAAAAGTACCGAAAGTTGATGCCCAGCGACACGTAGGAGTTCATCACCTGCTCAAAGGGCAGTTCGATCCCCAGACCCACCGAGACTCCCCCGGCCTGTAACGCACCCTTATTTGCCGCTTCCATGATGCCTGGACCGCCACCGGTGATCGTGGCATAGCCTGCCGCGGCCAAGCCCGCGCCTACCCGCTCGGCAGCCAGATAGGTGGCGCTGTCGGATTTCGCCCGCGCCGACCCAAAAACCCCGATACCGGGACCGAGCTCCGACAACACCCCAAAACCTTCAACGAACTCAGCCTGGATCCGAAGCACCCGCCACGGATCCGAATGCACCCACGCACCGTCATCGTTGCCGCTGAGCAGACGTTCATCGGTCGTTGTCGGGAGCACTTGATCATGTTTGCGGACCACACGTGGCGGGTTTCGTTTACTCACGCCCAGCAATCTAGCCAGCCGAACAGGATCGACCCGGGCAACACCCGCAAACAACGCTAAGGTCACCAACATGGAGGCTGACCAGCGATGCCCATGTGGAAGCGGGCACGAATACTCCACCTGCTGCGGCCCACTTCACGAAGGCCGCGAAATCGCTGCCACCGCTGAAGCACTGATGCGCTCGCGGTACTCCGCATTCGCGCTTCACAACGCCGACTACCTTTTCGACACGTGGGATCCACGGACTCGTCCCGAAACTGTAGAACTCGGCGACGGTCTGACGTGGCTCTCGCTGCAAGTCATAGAAGCCAGCACCGATCAGGTCGAGTTCGTCGCCCGGTTCCGCGGTCCCAGTGGCCGAGGATTCGTCCGCGAGCGCTCTCAGTTCGTTCGCTCGGGCGAACGCTGGTTCTACTTGGCAGCCGTCGAAGACTGATCCGGGACCATCAACTCAGCCAGCGCAGCAGCGCGTCACGGCAGGTGAACAGCTCCTCGATCGGGCACGATTCGTCATCGGCATGGGCCTTGCCGGGATCCCCAGGGCCAAAGTTCACCGCAGGCATACCCAGCTGAGCGAATCGAGCCACATCCGTCCATCCATACTTCGCTCGTGGTTCCGCCCCCACCGCAGCGACGAACTCTTGCGCGATTGGTTCATCGAGCCCGGGACGGGCGGCAGGCGCGAAATCCGTGAACTCCAGGTCGAACCCGTCAAAGACCTGCCGCACAAAGGCTTTGGCATCGGACTCATCTCGATCTGGGGCGAATCGAAAATTCACCGTGACCTCACATCGGTCCGGAATCACATTCCCGGCGATCCCACCATGGATGGACACCGCATTCAGTCCTTCGCGATAGGCCAAACCTTCTACCTCGACATCACGCGGCGAATACTCCTTGAGGCGGCACAACAACTCGGCGGCGTCGTGAATGGCGTTGTGTCCCAGCCAGGCTCGAGCCGAATGCGCGGCGGTGCCATGGGTGAGGACCCGAGCGCGCAAAGTGCCCTGACAGCCCCCTTCGATCACGCCCGCCGTCGGCTCCATCAAGATGGCGAAATCGGCGTTCAACCACTCCGGATGATCGGACGCGATGCGATTGAGGGAATTCAACTCTGCAGCGACCTCTTCATGGTCGTAAAACACCCAGGTCACATCGCGGTTCGGGCTAGTCAGGGCCGCCGCGGCCGCCAGTTGCACGGCAACTCCGCCCTTCATGTCGGCCGAGCCGCGCCCAAAGACCACGCCTGATTCTCGCCATGAGGGCAGATTGTTCGCCACCGGGACAGTGTCGAGATGCCCGGCGATCAAGACGCGCTGGGCACGCCCCAGTTCGGTGCGCGCGATCACGGTGTCACCGTCGCGGACAACCGACAAGTGACTTTGCGTGCGCAAGGCCGTTTCCACCAGATCAGCAAGCGGCCCTTCATTGCCGCTCACTGACTCCACATCAAGAATCTCCTGGAAGAGAGCCACCAAGTCGCCGCTGAGGTCCATGCCCCAAAGCCTACCGAGGGCGGACCTTGATCCGAATGTTCACCCAGAACGCAGAATCAGGCGGTTTTGGTGACCAAAGACGCATCTAGGTGAACATTTTCGTCAGGTGCCCGCATCGGCTCCGGCATCCTGACCACGACCTCGCACGTCGAACAGCATCGGCGCCTCAAAAGTTAGCTGCGCCCGCCAGGTAGGCTGGCCGCTATGACCCGACCCGCACACGGCTGGGGACTGGCCAGCATCCATTCCAGCGGCCAAATCCTCGACACCTGGTTTCCCACCCCGGCACTCGGTTCAGGCGAAGGCAGCGTTCCGCCAGCAGAACTTGCGAAGGCCGTCACCTCAGACCCCGAACGGCAGGTGCACACCGAGGTCATCGCCGTCGACATCGACCTCGACACTCCCCCGGCAACCGTCCCCGACGCGTATCTGCGCCTTCATCTCCTCAGCAGTCGGTTGTGCCCACCGCGCAGTATCGACCTGACCGGAATCTTCGGGGTGCTCCCCAATGTGGTGTGGACCACGCACGGACCGTGCGCCGTCGAAGGCTTCGAAGAAGTGCGACTCGCGCTTCGTGCCGCACGCCGCCACGTCACCGTCTTTGGCGTCGACAAGTTCCCGCGCATGGTGGATTACGTCCTGCCTAGTGGTGTGCGAATCGCCGACGCCGACCGGGTTCGACTCGGTGCTCATCTGGCCGAAGGCACCACCGTGATGCACGAAGGATTCGTGAACTTCAATGCCGGCACGCTCGGACATTCCATGGTCGAAGGACGAATCTCGGCCGGCGTGGTCGTCGGCAACGGCACCGATATCGGCGGCGGCGCATCCATCATGGGCACACTGTCCGGCGGAGGAACCGAGCAGATCACCATCGGCGAACGCTGCTTACTGGGTGCTGAATCCGGAGTCGGCATCTCTCTGGGCGACGACTGCGTGGTAGAGGCCGGCCTCTACCTCACCGCGGGAACGAAGGTGACCCTGCCTGGGGGTGCCATCGCCAAGGCTGCTCAACTCAGCGGACACAGCGGGCTCCTCTACTTACGTGATTCGCTCAGCGGCGCGGTCATCGCCCGCAATCGGGGCGGAGCCGCCGGAATCGAACTCAACGCCGAACTGCACGTCAACTGAGGCAGCGGTGAAGACCTTCCGCACAATCGGAATCGTCGTCGGCGCGATTGTCATACTCGTCGCCGTCGTGGTGGGCGTAACCGTCTTCTGGGCCAGCACCCAAAAGCAGCCCCTTCCCATCGAGGATCGTTGCAGCGCCACCGCAGGCGGACGCGAAACCGTCGTCGATCCCGAACAGGCCTACAACGCGGCAATCATTTCGGGGGTCTCCATCAAGCGCGGACTTCCGCCGCGGGCTGCCAGCATCGCCTTGGCCACCGCCTACCAGGAGTCCGACATCCACAACCTCGACTACGGGCACGCCGATTCAATTGGCCTGTTCCAACAGCGACCCAGCAAAGGATGGGGCACCGAGGCGCAGATCATGGATCCGTGGTACTCGTCCAAGTCGTTCTACAAAGAACTCGTCAAAGTCAAAAAGTGGAAGACCCGCGACATCAACGACGTTGCTCAGGCCGTGCAGCGCAGCGCCTTCCCTGACGCCTACCGAAAACACGTCGACAAGGCCCGCACCTTGGCGAGTTCACTCACCGGAGAGACCGCAGCATCGTTCAGCTGCGTTA
>CAYWIN010000044.1:0-11546 GCA_964458365.1 uncultured Propionibacteriaceae bacterium | reverse complement strand
GTTGTCTGGTGGCAACAACAACGCAGCGAGCAGGTGGGGCGGCTCGGCGGACGGGTTGCCTTTGGTGAGCGCCATGCGCAATGCGGCCGAAACGGCGTCTCGGCTTCGGGTGGTCAGTTTCTCGGTGTCCATAGAGGCTCTTTCTCCTTGTGAACAAGGTCTTTCGTAAAGTTGAGTTCACCAGACTCAACTAGTGTAGCCCCCGGACTATTCCTCGCGCAGTGACATCACCTCACTACTCAGGCACCGACGTGACCCCCGTCACTGCCGGGGAGCGATCCGCTCCATGAAGTCATCATCCGGGCGCATGCCGTAGCCGGCAGTGAGGCGATTGGTGAGGTTGAACAGGCCTGCCATCTCGACGACAAAGTAGATCTTTCGATCGCTGAGGCCAACATCACGCAAGGCTTGAATGTCGGCTGCCTCCAAGAGATTGGGAGTTCGAGTGAGCTTGGCGCAGTAGTCGGCGATGGCGCGCTCCTGCGGCAGCAAATCGACTGTGCGGTAGTTGATCGCAATTCGGCGGGCGCGACCATGATTGCCAATCAGCTCGCCGAGCTTGTGTTCGTGAATCGACAGGCAGGTAACGCAGCAGTTGATCGAGGAGACGACGACACCGATGAACTCACGCTCAGCCAGGGTGAGGACGCCGTACTCGGGGTTGCTAAACGGGCCAGAGAAGTAAGCCGAGCTCGCCTTCAGGCCCGGTTCATCCATCGCGCCTTGACACTGTAGTGAGGCGATCTCGCCGACACCGCCAGCCTCCATCTGCTCGCGCCATTCGGCGGGAAGCTCGTAGGACGGGTCGCCCTTGAGCCAGAAATACGGCTCCTCGGAGCGATATTCGCGGTGAAGGGTGCTTGTGCTGTCGGTCATAGATTTCTTCCTGCCTGGCAAGGGGCACCGTGCGCCTCACGGGAACTGCGTGCCTGGGTGATCCTGCGAGACTGCAGGAAAGCGAGCGTTGTGTATACGTGTGCGGACACCGGGCTACCGTAGCAGGGCCCCCGAAAAGATCAAACCGTCACGCCCCTGCGGCCGAGCCAAACCGAAACACTGACCAGCAGATGGTGAATACTCAAAGAACGCACCAACTTTCCCGCCTACGGCCCACCCCACCCGGAAACCAGGTTCGCCATGGAAAGCTCGTCACAGATCCTGACCGCCCCAGTGGAACGCCTCGTGTTCTTCTCCGACGCCGCCGTGGCCATCGCCCTCACCCTGCTGATCCTGCCGCTGATGGACGGGGTGGGTGACGCCGCTCGGGCAAATCAAACGACCGATCAATACCTGGTCGAAAACCAGTCGGCCCTCCTGGCTTTCGCCCTCAGCTTCACGCTGATCGCGGTGTTTTGGCGCAGCCATCACCGCCTGTTCACCGTGATCGAACGAGAAGCACCTGGCCTGTTCTGGATGAACATGGCTTGGCTGTTTGCAGTGGTCTCCCTTCCCGTTGCCACCGCGAGCGTGGGAGCGTTGGACGCCGACCCCATCCAGTACGTGTTCTACATCGGCACCATGATTGTGATCGCTGCCATGATGACGGCCATGGCGATCCTGCTATACCGCCATCCGGAAAGCTGGACCGAGGGCGCCGAAGTGACTCGCTTCGCAGTCCGGGTGAATCTCGCGGTCACAGGGCTCTTCGCCTTGGCCCTCATTTTGGCGCTGGCCATACCTGGGCTCGGCTACTGGTCCTTGCTCACCCTGCTGATCGGCAGACCCCTCGCGCGCATCTGGGCCCGTCGAGCCCCACGCAATGCCACAGCCTGAGGAACACAACACCATCGATCCTGACGACAGCCACCCACTTTCGCAGTCAGGCCACCGGGAGGACCAACGAGATACCCAATCCGATCATCACCACAGCGATACCCACGTCAAACACCCGCCAGGCGCGAGGCCCAGACAGCCAACGGCTCGCGATGCGCGCCCCGTAAGCCAAACCAAAGAACCACGTCGCGCTGGCCAACATGGCTCCCGCAGCGAATGCCCAGCGAGCCGGACCATAGCTCGCCCCCACCGTCCCCAGCAGGAAGACGGTGTCGAGATAGACGTGTGGGTTCAACCAGGTCAGCGCCAATGTCGTGGCCACAACCCCAGCCAACGGAGCCGCTGAGACTGACGCAGCATCCCCGGATTCCGCCACCAACCCGGCGTCCACGCTGCGAAAGGCGCGCCATGCGGCCATCAAGCCGTATCCCACCAGAAACACCGCACCAACCCATCGGACGACCGGCACCAACCACGGCAACCCCTGAATCACCAGGCCGATTCCGGCAATGCCCACCACGATCAGCACAGCATCCGAAAGGGTACAAATCGTGGCCACCACACCCACATGCTCTCGACGGATTCCCTGACGCAGCACATAGACGTTTTGTGCCCCAATGGCCACAATCAACGAGAACCCCAGCCCCAAGCCGGCAAGAACGGCAGTCACCTTGGTGACGCTAGTCGCGGGCGGGTTCTTAGTACAGCTAAGAAATCTGATGCTGCATTAGCCTTGCTTATGTGGAGCTACCTCTCGACCTGGTCAGAACACTGGCTGCCGTCGTCGCGGCCGGATCATTGGACGCCGCCGCTGCCGACCTTCATGTAACCCCTTCGGCCATATCTCAGCGCCTGAAGTCCCTCGAATCTCGGCTCGGCCGAGTGCTGCTGGTCCGCACCAAACCCGTCCGGGCCACACCCGCAGGTCAGACCATCATCCGCCTGGCCCAGCAGCTCGACGCCCTGGAACACGACACTCTCGCCGAACTGGGATTCGGCGCTCGACCCACCCAGATACCCCTAGCCGTCAACGCCGATTCCCTCGCCACATGGTTCCTGCCCGCGCTCGCACCCCTGGTTCACCGCGAGATCACCTTCGAATTGCACCGCGACGACCAGAACTACACCGCCGGGCTCCTCGAATCGGGCACCGTCTCCGCGGCAGTCACCTCACAAGGCACCCCGGTCGCCGGGTGCAGCGTCCGCCCCTTGGGAGCCATGCGGTACCTCCCGGTAGCCGCCCCCCGCATCGCCGCACGTTGGCAGGCGAATGATTCAGACGCCTACGCCAGCACCGCCCGCATCGACTTCGATCGACGCGATGTCCTGCAAGTTCGCTTCCTGGAAGACCGTGGCATCGATCCGGCCCTCACGCCTCGGCACCAGGTTCCCGCGTCGCACGACTTCGGCCTGGCCTGCGAACTCGGCTTCGGCTGGGCTCTCGTTCCCGAGCAGCAGTCGCTGGACTCCATTCGCAATCACACGCTGGTACGCCTGCCCGGCGACCCGGTGGACGTCCCACTCTTCTGGCAGCGATGGAAGCTGGATTCACCACTGCTGGAATCAATCGAGACCGCCGTCGTCGCGGAGGCACACACCCGTCTTCGCCAGCCGCACACCCGATTGTCCACATCGGGTGCAGCGCCGCGGGAAGCAGCGCAGGATCGCTAGGCTGCCGCCCATGCAGCAATCGGGATCTGTTTCTGTGTGGGTTGGCAGCTTCGACGACGAGGACCAGTTCTTCGAATATGTCGAAAAGGACTACAGCGACGATGAGGCCACCAGCGCCTTCATCAGCCAAGCTGGCGTCGAGGAATACGACGAGGATTTCGCCGAAGGAATCTTCTTTGACCCGCAAGAACTCGGCCAGCTCGACGACATTTCCTACTTCTCCACTTTTCGCGAGCGCGTCCTGACCGATCTGCGCGGACGTCCGGAAAATGCGGCCTACTTCATCTACGACGTGGCCACCGAACCCGGAGCCGAACAGGCCCGCTTGCAGCTGCTCGGAACCTACCCATATCAACAGGTGTAGCCCGACCTCGCCGACAGAAAGCGGTCAGCGGGTAATCGCGCGAAGCCGTTTCACCTGGGCTCGACCAAGATGGATCTGCCCCGACTGAGCCGCCGTGAAGATCCGGTTGCCCTCCTCGGAGCTTTGGAGCCGTCCAACCATCTCAGTGAGTCGCAACAACTGCTCGCGGACGCCATCCAACTCGGCTTCAAGTTCGAGGATCCGACGGATGCCCTCCAAGTTGATCCCCAGGGCTTGACTCATGTGCTGGATATGCCGGAGCTTGGCCACATCACGCAGCGAATAACGCCGCCCCCGGCCGCGAGCACGACCGGGAACGACCAAGCCCAGACGGTCATAGCCCCGCAAAGTCTGCGGATGCATGCCCGCCAGCTGGGCGGCCACCGAGATCACAAATACCGGCGCATCGACGTCAAATCGCTCGGGCAGATGATCGGTCATCATGCCCCTTCCAGCATGGCCAGACGTGGATTCGTTTCTCCGGACGCCTGCGCAAACTCGCGCAACGCCGCCTGAGCTTCCGCACTGAGCTCTTTCGGCACCTGAACGTCAATCGTGACCATCAAGTCCCCCGCTGCGGTCCGCGTCTTCACCCCCCGCTCCTTGACCCGGAAGGTGCGCCCATTGGGGGTACCCGCTGGAATCCGAAGCTTGACCGGGCCGCCGTTTAGTGTCGGCACTGAGACTTCCGCGCCCAACGCCGCCTCGGTGTAGGTAACGGGCACCGTCAAGGTGAGGTTGTTTCCCTTGCGGCCAAAGAGCCGGTGTGGACGGACATGCACCAACACGTACAAGTCTCCGGGAGCGCCGCTGTTCTCTCCCGCGCCGCCCTTACCCTTGATGCGAATTCGCTGGCCGTCCGTCACCCCGGCGGGGATGCGTACCTGCATCGTGTGCCGCGACTGCGCCCGGCCTGATCCCGCACAGCTAGGGCACGGATCGGTGATGATGACGCCACGTCCACGACACTCCCGGCAAGGCTCAGAGACCGAAAACATCCCTCCCGAGGTGGACACCTGCATGCCGCTGCCCTGACAGGCCCGGCACACAGTCGGCTGGGTTCCTGGACGCGCACCGGTGCCCCGACAGGTGCTGCACGGCACATCGGAAGTCGTCTGCAAAGAGACGGTGGCCCCAGCCAATGCGTCCACAAAATCGATGGTGACTTCACCCTCGACGTCGGCGCCGCGGCGAGGTCCGCGACTTTCCCGACGCCGACCTGTTTGCGCGCTCCCCCCGAAGAGGTTCCCCAGGATGTCACCCATCCCTGAATCACCGGTGTTAAACGAAGAGAAGATGTCCTCGGGGTTCCCGTGGCTCTGGCCGCCACGAGGGAATCGGAAGCCCCCGCCGCCGCCGAAAAGCCGTCGAGCCTCGTCGTATTCGCCCCGCTTTTCGTCGTCAGACAACACCGCGTGGGCCTCGGAGATCTCCTTGAACTTCTCCTCAGCATCAGGATTCTGCTTGTTCTGATCGGGGTGATATTTGCGAGCCAGCTTGCGGAAGGCCTTCTTGATCTCCTCAGGCTTGGCGTCAGAGGAGACGCCCAGGACCTTGTAATAGTCCTTTTCGAGCCAATCTTTGGTACTCATCGCGCCTCCTTTCCTTGATCAGTTGGCGTTCTCGGGATCGGCGACACCGACACGAGCCGGACGAATCACCCGATCATTAAGCTTCACGCCGCGCTGCATTACCGCAGCAACCGTGGGGCCATCCAACTCGCCTTCCATCGGCATCTGCATGAGCGCCTCATGGATTTGCGGGTCGAAAGGCTCGCCCACCTCACCAAAGACCGACAGTCCGAATTTGTCGGCGATGCGCTCCAGCTCTTCGGCGACCAACTTGAACCCGCCCACGAGTTCATCGTGCTCGCGCGCAGCTTCAATGCTGTCCAAAATCGGCAGCAAATCCAGAACGACGGCCTCAACACCGGCCGAACGAGACAATGCCCGGTCCCGGTCGACCCGCTTTTTGTAGTTGGCGTATTCGGCGTGTAGGCGCTGCAAATCCAGCGTGCGTTCGGCGACGAGATCCTGAAGCTGTTCGGTTTCGGATTTCGGCTCGGCCTCGCCCTCATCGGCATCGAGAATCTCAGCCAGCGCCTCGTCTATCGCGTCAGGGACGGCGTCCGCAGGAACCTGATCTTGATCAGGTTCCTGCGGATCTTGCGTCGGTTCGGTGAACTCGTCGCTCACTTGTCTTTGCCGTCCTCGTCCACGATCTCAGCATCCACCACATCGTCATCATCAGTTGCGGTTTCGCCTTCGGCAGGCGCTTCGGCGGCTTCAGATTCCGCTTTGGCCTGGGCCGCAGCGTAAACGGCCTGACCCATGGTGGCGGCCTTGGTGTTCAGATCGTCCATCGCTGACTTCACCGCATCATTGTCGTCCCCAGCAAGGGCTTCCTTCAGTGCAGCGAGCGCTTCAACAACGGGCGCCTTGACCTCGTCGGTCAACGCCTCTTCGTTCTCGGCCAGCAGCTTCTCGGTACGGAAAGCCAGACCATCGGCCTCATTACGCATCTCGACCACTTCACGGCGCTGCTTGTCTTCCTCGGCGTGGGCCTCGGCGTCGCGCATCATCCGATCAATGTCGTCCTTGCCCAGTGCCGACCCGCCGGTAACAGTCATCGACTGTTCCTTGCCGGTTGCCATGTCTTTGGCATGGACGTGCACGATGCCATTGGCGTCGATGTCGAAGGTGACCTCAACCTGCGGGATGCCGCGAGGAGCGGGCATCAGGCCGGTCAGCTCGAAGTTGCCCAGGCTCTTGTTGTCGCGGGCGAACTCGCGTTCACCCTGGTAGACCTGGATCATCACCGACGGCTGGTTGTCTTCAGCGGTCGTGAAGACCTCGGAACGCTTGGTCGGGATCGTGGTGTTGCGCTCGATGATCTTGGTCATCACGCCGCCCTTGGTCTCGATACCCAGGCTCAGCGGAGTCACATCCAACAGCAGGACGTCCTTCACCTCACCTTTCAGCACACCGGCCTGCAGGGAAGCACCCAGCGCCACAACCTCGTCGGGGTTCACACCCTTGTTGGGGTCCTTACCGCCAGTGAGTTCCTTGACCAGCTCCGCAACGGCGGGCATCCGGGTGGAACCTCCAACCAAGATGACGTGATCGATCTTGGCCACTGAGGTATTAGCATCCGCAATCACCGCGTTGAACGGTGCGCGGCACCGATCCAGCAGGTCCTGAGTCATCCGCTGGAACTCGGCGCGAGTCAGCTTCTCATCCAAGTGCAGGGGACCTTCAGCGCCAGCCGTGATGTACGGCAGGTTGATCTGGGTCTCCTGGGCGCTGGACAGTTCAATCTTGGCGCGCTCGGCAGCCTCTTGCAGGCGCTGACGGGCCATCTTGTCTTTGCTCAGGTCAATGCCGTTGCCGTTCTTGAACTGCGTGACCAGCCAGTCGACGATGCGCTGATCCCAGTCGTCGCCGCCCAGGCGGTTATCGCCCTTGGTCGCCTTCACTTCGAAGACACCTTCAGCGATCTCCAACAGGGACACGTCGAAGGTGCCACCGCCCAAGTCGAAGACCAAGACGGTCTGTTCGTCGCCCTTGTCCAAGCCGTAAGCCAAAGCAGCCGCTGTGGGTTCGTTGATGATTCGGTCGACCGTCAGACCGGCGATTTCGCCAGCCTCTTTCGTGGCCTGGCGCTCTGCGTCACCAAAGTAGGCCGGAACGGTGATGACGGCGTTGGTGACCGGCTCGCCGAGGTAGGCCTCCGCGTCACGTTTCAGCTTCATCAGCACTCGGGCGCTGATTTCTTGTGGGGTGTAGTCCTTGCCGTCAATGTCTACAGTCCAGTTGGTGCCCATGTGGCGCTTGACCGAACGGATGGTGCGATCCACATTGGTGACCGCCTGACGCTTGGCGACCTCGCCGACCAACACTTCGCCTCCTTTGGCGAAGGCCACCACCGATGGAGTGGTGCGGGAGCCTTCGGCATTAGGAATGACGGTCGGCTCGCCGCCCTCCAGGACAGCGACGACTGAGTTGGTGGTGCCGAGGTCGATGCCGACTGCTCGTGCCATGGGTATTACCTCCGGTTAGTTCTAGATACGGGTTGAGCTTAGCAGGCTCAACCCTCAAGTTGAGTACACCAGACTCAACTCCGGGAAGCACCCGGGTATTCCCCCACCGGTGACCATCACGAAAGCCTCTCCGAGAAGCGCCACGGGCCTCGGATTGGGTCGCTAGCATGCAGCCACTGCCGATTCGGTTCCACCGCGACGTCGGCACATCCGACACACTGGACCGAATTCGACGATGAGGAAGCTGAACTGTGGCCTTTTCCTTGTTCCGCAAAAAGATCCCGGTCGCCTGGGTGACCGAAACGATGATCGCCGTATTCGACGAGTTGCCGCCGCCCTACCGCATCCACGGTGACCAACTTCGCGCCGGGCTGATCGCCGGCATGGCGCGCCGGCCCGCGAGCGGCCCGAACTACCTCGGCATACTTTTCGCAGACAACATCTCCACCTACGAAGACCCCCGCCAGCCGTACATCGCTTTGACAGGCATCCGGATCTTCAGCCGCAGCGAGCACGACTATGTAGGCCTGGAGATTCACCTCTACACCGGAGTCCCGATCGGGATTGGTTCCCAGATCCCGTTGTCGCCTGACGATCTCGACCTCGACCGGATTGACCTCACCGAACTGCAGATCACCACTCCCTCCGGTGAGTTCGCCGACGAGCTGACTGCCGCCGAGATCACTGGCGTGAATCCGTCCGAGGTGTACGAGGTGTGGTCAGGCGACACCCGACTGCTCCACCTGCGCGACCTGGACGACGGCGACTTCGTTGCACTGCTCGGCACCCAGATGTGCATCGTCGAAATTGCCGAAAGACACCACCGAATGGTTCCGCTACCGCGGGCCACAGCACTGAAACCACACCTGGCTGATCTCAGCGCCGCAGACATCTACGCCGCAGCCGACGAGCAGCTTTCACCGTAACGCGCCGCCGCTGCCGGACAGAGCCCCCACCCTCAGCAACACGTCTTCGCGTGCACCTTGGCGCGCAAATGCGCTTGCTCATCGGGATGCACCGCACCGGCGGCGGTCAGGAACTCGTTCAAATCAATCCGGGCCCCACCCACCCAAGTACCCAGGACGGCGACCGCGTCGGCCAACGTGAGCGGGTCGACGGCGTACGGGTCAGCGCTCAGTTCAACGAGGTCCGCCAGCTTTCCCACTTCTAGCGAACCCACCTTGTCGTCGGCCCGCAACGTCCGTGCCGCGTTGATGGTGTGGCCCTTCAAAGCAGAGTCCAGATCGATGCACTGCTCGGCACCGTGAACATTGCCGTTTCGTGTTCGCCTCGTCACGGCGGTCTGCACATTCAACAGGGGCGTGGGGGGCGACACCGCACCATCGTTATGCATGGTCAAGATGGCACCGGAGGCCAGTGCATCGCCCAACGCCTGCCACCGGGCACCATGCTCGTGATCAAACATCTGACCGTCCAGCAGGTCGCCCCAGTAGTAGTACTGGAACGGGCTCATCGACAGATAGACACCGAGCCGAGCCGCCCGCTGAAACTGATCTGGACGTCCCGCCCCCAGGTGCTCCAACCGCCAGCGATGATCCGTCCCGAGCAGTCCATGGCGAGTCAGCCCATCTTCATAGGCGGCCAGGGCAAAATCGATCGCCAAATCGCCATTGCAGTGGAACGACAAACCCCAACCGTGAGCTACGGCGTCATCGATCACTGAATCGACGGTTTCGCGGGTGAAGTTCAACGAATCGATCCCCCCAGCCGTAGCCGGATTGATTCCTGCCGTTTCGGTGGCGGGCGTATCCAGGTAGGGGAAACTCAGCGCCACGTTCCCAATCCACGGTGTTCCATCGGTCCACAGTTTGACGCCGCGCTTGACCAGCCATTTCTCGTCAGCGGCGAACTCCACCGGATCGGCGAAACCCGGCTGAGTGGAGATCTGCCACATGCTGATCCGCAATGGGGAACTCGGCATGGCAATCAGAGCCTCATAGCCTGCCTTTTGATCTGCCGAATAGGTCATGTCGGACGTCGACGTGATGCCCGCTGACGACATCCAGGCGAAATACTCTGCGGCGCTGGCCAAAATACTGGCACCAAGTTCTTCCAAGACCGGGTTCACCACAGGCAACATCGCTGCGACTTCAAACGCCTGTCCGAGCAAAGCACCCGACTCATCTCGGGCGAAACGTCCCCCCTCAGGATCGGCGGGCGGGTTCTTCTCCCAGTGATACTGCCGAATCAACGCCGACGTGAAATACACCCCATGGCCGGAATTGTCGCTGACCACAACCACCCGATCACCGAAAATCGCATCAAGCTCAGCAGCATCGGGGAAGGGATGCCCATGCAGCAACGCGTCAAAACCAGAAAAGACCAGCGGCCGGGTCGGATCGGTCTTCTTCGCCGTGTCGACAAAGATCTGCTTGACCTGCTCCCAACTCGAGGCAATCCAGGGCCCAATGGGAATGGCTGGCGCCTGCGTCGTGGCCCCGCTCAGCAGGGGGTGGCTATGCGGATCGATAAAGCCAGGCATCAGCACGGCTGCTCCCGTATCCACCAAATCGGCCTCGGGCGCGACGGCCTGGCAGTCGGCCAAGCTCCCCACCGCAATGATGGTGTCACCGTCGATGGCGACCGCTTCTGCTCGGGGATGGGCTTCGTCCATGGTGATGACGGTGCCCGCAGTGAGGATTTTGCTTTTCATGAATCAAACCTCCGTAGGTGGGGTGGTGGCCGGAGTTGGCTTCACAGGGTCTTCCATCGACGCCTCTGCGACGCGGCGTCGCCCTGCTATGGGACGAACCGCCATCGGGACGGAGAGCATCACAGCTGCCATTCGAAGCTGCGGCAACGGGATGCGGTGTGGCGCTGGCCATGCGCCTGAGGACGCCTCAAACATGGCGGTTTCTCCTGGCGGCGAGAGGTGAGTCAACAGCGACTCTGTGTTCGACGCTAGTGCCGTCCTGCCGCCACGCGCAGCGGAATAGCGAAATGCGCGGTGCCGGGATTACTGATCAAGAGCCGTCGCTGTCTCCAGCGTGTGACGGTCCAACATCAACTCCACCAAACCAATAATGGTCGGGAACGAATGCCACAACTGATGGCCCAACCCGTCAACGGTGATTGTTGGTCCCGCGATGTGTCGGGCCTCCAGCGAAGCGTCCACGGCATCAAAATCGCTTTGCCGACACAGCGAACTCTTCCCTCCGCGAGCGAGCGCACAGCGAACCAACTCGACCTGGTCCAAGGCCAGGCTGAGTTCTTCAGAAGCCAGTACCGTGCCAATGGCCAAGAGATCGACCGGACTGTACTTGACGTTCGGTTCCCGCCACTGGTGCCGGTAAGCGCGCATCACCCAGTCATGTCCAATATTGGTGGCAAGCGACGCCGGAAGGCGGCCCAGATCCGCGACGTTGTGCGCCCAGAGCGCGGCAATATTGCGCTTCACAATCGCCACGGGTTCGACGAGGTTGAGGCCCTCGATCGGCCCCCATTCCGCCAGAACGGGCAGGGCCGCCGTAGCCAACGAACAGCCCGTCGAATAGCCGAAGACCTCCATCGTGGCGGTGTTCGTCGCTCCCCCTTGCGTCATCGCCGCCGAGACATAGGCCAGATTGAGTTCAGCCCACGGCCCCACTCGGCCACGGAGCATGTCGGCACGCACCGAACGTGGGATCGCGTCGCCGTAACGACTCATGCCAGGTATTTCAGTGAGGATCACCTGCAGCG
>CAYWIN010000043.1:0-11701 GCA_964458365.1 uncultured Propionibacteriaceae bacterium | reverse complement strand
ATCCGCGGTGACGTTGCCACCGTGGCGAAGGGTCTTCGTGACTTCGCCAAGGCGCACCCGCTTCTGGTGATCAAGGGTGGCGTGATGGACGGACGAGTCCTCGACGCCGACGCTGTGAAGCGTCTCGCTGATCTGGAATCGCGCGAAGTGCTGCTGGCCAAGTTGGCCGGAGCCATGAACGGCAACCTTGCCAAGGCGGTTGGGCTGTTCGCAGCGCCGCTTTCGCAGGCCGCCCGCACTCTGGAAGCCCTGAAATCCCAGAAGCCCGCCGGGGACGCCCCGGCAACCGATGCAGCGTCCGCTGTTGAGGCCACTACTACTGCGGCTGATGCTGCATCCGAGTAATCAGAAAGGACATTGAGAAGATGGCGAAGCTTTCTAACGACGAACTCCTTGAGGCTTTCAAGGAGATGACCCTGATCGAGCTCTCCGAGTTCGTGAAGCTGTTTGAGGACACCTTTGGTGTCACTGCTGCCGCTCCGGTAGCCGTGGCTGCCGCTGCCCCCGCTGCCGGTGGCGAAGGCGATGCTGCTGGCGAAGAAGAGTCCAGCGAGGTCGACGTGATCCTGGACTCTGTTGGTGACAAGAAGATTCAGGTCATCAAAGAGGTTCGTGCACTGACCAGCCTCGGCCTGGCCGATGCGAAGGCCTTGGTTGAGGCTGCACCGAAGCCTGTTTTGGAAAAGGTTGCCCGCGACGTGGCTGCCAAGGCGAAGGAAGCCCTTGAGGCTGCCGGCGCTGCGGTGACGGTTAAGTAGTAACTGACCGACCTGAGAACACACGGGTGGTGGCAACGTGAGTTGCCACCACCCGTGTTGTACGGTGAGCCCACATCGACTCGGGCAGCGTACAGACGCAAAAGAAAATCTGGCGGGGCACCGGTACGAGTGCCCCGCCAGATTTGTTCTTCTGGAGGTGGGTGTTATTTACATCTGGGAGTAGTTAGGTGTCCTCGAGATCACCGCAGCATGGGCCAGTTGCCTTGGCCGCCTGCACTTGTGACTGTGTTGGAAACACCCGGGGCGTTGGCAGCGTTAAAGCCGTTGCTAACGACGAAAGTAACCGGGAGTGCCGCGAGGGCGCCGATGATAGTGGCGGTGGCGATAATCCTGCGGAAGTTCATGGGAAAGCCTCTCTCCTTGACTGGCTTGTCACGTGGAAGCCTCGCAGGCCTTGACTAGTTTGTCAAGGTTTGACAGATTTGTAAGACACAACGGAATGATCCTGGGAGGTCAGGTGAACGCAGGAGCTGCCGAGTTCGGCGCGCTGCTTCGCGAAGCACGCCTGCGTAAAGGCATGTCACAGGTCGAGTTGGGCGATGGAAAGTTCTCCGGAAGCTACATCTCCCACCTAGAAAGCGGGCGGCGTTCGGCAACGCCTGAGGTCATCGACTTCGTATCGAAGCGCCTTGGTCTTTCGCCTCTTGAGTGGGGCGTCTCGGCCAAGCCGGATCTGGGGCGTCCCGTTGCTGGTGCTCTGATCGAGGATCTCCTCATCGCAGAACGCGCGTGGTCTGACCATGATTGGGCCGCCGCATTGGAACATGCCCAGCAAGCGGCGGATGCTGCGGGGTGTGCGGGGGACTCTGACCGCGAGTGGGAATCGCTCTACGTTGTCGGTCAAGCCATGTTTGCTTCCGGGGAATTTGCCTCTGCCGCGGAGGTCGCTGAACGGCTGGCGGATCATCGCACCGCTAAGCGGTACCCGGTGGCTCGAGTTCAGGCGCTCGCATTGGCGTCGATTTCGTATCGGGCTTCTGATCGGCTCGGTCGCGCGGTCGCCTTCGGCGCGCGTGCGGTTGAGGCTGCTCAGAATACGCCGCCAATTATTCAGGCTGAGGCACTAATGTCCCTAGTCAGTGCCATGTCTGACGCGGGGCATGCGGCTTCGGAGAGCGCGCCATATTTGAAGAGGCTTGATGAGCTGTCAACGAAGCTGACTTCTGATCACTCGCGCGGAATGATCTATTGGGCCATCGGGACCGCAGAGTTCGTCGCAGGGAATGTTGCGATTGGGATTGGCTATCACCGGCGGGCGCAGGAGCTCCTTGACCCGCGTCGCGACCTTCGGTTGTGGTCTCGCTTCCAGCGTTCGGCTGCGAGCTGTTTGCTGGGGGCCGGCATGACTGATGGCGTGCCTGAACTGGTTCGCGCCGCATCGTTGGGTATTGAGATTCTTGGCAACAATCACGATCTCGCTGAACTGCGTCAGGTGGAAGCGTCTTTGGCGCTCCAGACGGGGCAGCCAGAAGAGGCTGAGCGGATCGCGGCCGGCGTGCTGGCCGATCCCGTCTTGGGTGCACGCGAGATTTCGCGCAGTGGGACTGAATTGGTCCTGGCTGAGGCTTTGATGGCCCAGGGCAAGATTGAGCAGGCTCGCGAACAGTTCCGAGTGGCGGCCAACTCTTTCGAGGCCGAGGGGCGCATGGGGGCCGCGGCCTCCGCGTGGCACCGCAGCTTCGCAGACATTCCGTCAGCAAATCTTGACTAACACTTGACACGGCCAGTCAAGTCTGATCGACTAGTCCTGTCGGCGCCCCCCTAGCGCGTCGGATGAGTACACCAAATGGGCCGGTGACTGTAAGGTGCGGCAACCCCTCCCGCTGCCTACCGTCACCGGCCTTTGGTGTGTTCAGAAGATCGAATCGTGCGGGGGCTCGCTTGCCATTGCGGGGAAGCGCTGAGGGCCTGCGATACTCCTCATACCCACTCTGTGAGCGGTCCGAGTGATGCTGCCGACTGGCGGCTGGTGTCATTTGCGCATGTGTGCCGAAATAGGTAGCCTTGTGCTTTGCCCATCGCTATCGACGACCCGTGCCTTGACGCGGGCCGTTCTGCGTGCATCGAAACCGGCAATGCCCGGGCTTCTGGAAGGACCCCACCTTGGCCGTCTCGCGCACTGCGTCGAAGAACACCAATGTTGTCTCACCCAGCGGCAGGATCTCCTTTGCGAAGATCCATGAGCCGCTTGAGGTTCCCAATCTGTTGGATCTCCAAGTCGAATCATTCGACTGGCTGATCGGTAACGAGGCCTGGGCTAACCGGGTCGCCGCTGCCACTGCTGAGGGTAGAACCGATGTCAATACCAAATCTGGTCTGGAAGAGATCTTCGAGGAGATCTCGCCGATTGAGGACTTGTCCCAGACCATGTCGTTGTCTTTTCGAGACAACCGGTTTGAAGAGCCGAAGCACACCACTGAGGAGTGCAAGGACCAGGACTTCACTTATGCAGCCCCGCTCTTCGTGACAGCAGAGTTCATGAACAACGAAACCGGAGAGATCAAGAGCCAGACGGTCTTCATGGGTGATTTCCCCTTGATGACCGACAAAGGCACCTTCATCATCAACGGCACCGAGCGTGTCGTGGTCTCCCAGCTGGTGCGTTCTCCCGGTGTGTATTTCGAACAAAGCCCCGACAAGACCTCCGACAAGGACATCTTCACCTGCAAGATGATTCCGTCGCGTGGCGCCTGGCTGGAGTTTGAGATCGACAAGCGCGACACCGTCGGTGTGCGCATTGATCGCAAGCGCAAGCAGAACGTCACTGTTTTGCTCAAGGCTCTGGGCTGGACCAACGAACAGATCCTGGCTGAATTCGGCGAATATGAGTCGATTCGTTTGACCCTGGAAAAGGATCACACCGCGAATACCGACGAGGCGCTGCTCGATATCTACCGCAAGTTGCGACCGGGCGAACCGCCGACGCGTGAAGCCGCGCAGCAGATGTTGGAGAACTACTACTTCAACCCGAAGCGTTACGACCTGGCCAAGGTCGGTCGCTACAAGATCAACAAAAAGCTGGGTTTGTCGTTGCCGTTCGACACTCAGGTTCTGACCATTGAAGACATCGTGTCGGCGATTCGCTACATCGTCGCGCTGCACGAGGGTCGTACCGAACTGGGCGAAGTCCCGGTCGAGACTGACGACATTGACCACTTCGGCAATCGTCGTCTGCGCACGGTGGGCGAATTGATCCAGAACCAGCTTCGTATCGGTCTGGGCCGTCTCGAGCGCACCGTCCGCGACCGCATGACCACTCAGGACATTGAGGCCATCACTCCGCAGACTCTGATCAACATCCGCCCAGTTTCGGCGGCTCTGAAAGAGTTCTTCGGTACTTCGCAGCTGTCCCAATTCATGGATCAGACGAACCCCGTGGCCGGATTGACTCACAAACGCCGCCTGTCCGCGCTGGGGCCGGGCGGTTTGTCCCGAGACCGCGCAGGCATGGAAGTCCGCGACGTTCACCACAGCCACTACGGCCGCATGTGCCCGATCGAAACCCCCGAGGGTCCCAACATTGGCCTGATCGGCTCGTTGGCATCATTCGCTCGGGTGAACGCTTTCGGCTTCATCGAAACGCCGTACCGGAAGGTGGTAGACGGTCGAGTCACTGACCAGATCGATTACCTGACAGCCGACTCCGAGGATCGCTACGTTGTCGCTCAGGCAAACGCCAAGCTCGCCGAAGACGGGCAGTTCATGGAAGACCGTGTTCTGGTGCGTAAGCGTCACGGTGACGCCGACGAAGTCGCGCCCGATCAGGTGCAATACATGGACGTTTCGCCGCGCCAGATGGTTTCCGTCGCCACGGCCCTGATTCCCTTCCTTGAGCATGACGATGCATCTCGGGCTCTGATGGGTGCCAACATGCAGCGCCAGGCCGTGCCGCTGATCCGTAACGAAGCCCCGTTCGTGGGTACCGGCATGGAGTACCGCGGTGCGGTTGACGCTGGCGACGTGACCGTGGCGAGCAAGCCTGGCGTGGTCACTGCAGTGAGCGCTGACATCGTCGATGTCACCAACGACGACGGCACCTACTCCAGCTACCGGCTGGCGAAGTTCCGCCGGTCCAACCAGGCCACCTGCATCAACCAGCGTCCGCTGGTGAGCGCCGGTCAACGGGTGGAAGTTGGATCACCGTTGGCGGATGGTGCCTGCACCGATGGTGGCGAAATGGCATTGGGTCGCAACCTCCTGGTGGCGTTCATGCCGTGGGAAGGCCATAACTATGAGGACGCGATCATCCTGAGCCAACGCCTGGTTCAAGATGATGTGCTGACCAGCATCCACATCGAGGAACACGAGATCGACGCCCGCGACACCAAGCTCGGTGCCGAGGAAATCACTCGTGACATCCCCAACGTGGGTGAAGACATGTTGGCTAACCTCGATGAACGCGGCATCATCCGGATCGGCGCCGAGGTGAACACAGGCGACATCCTGGTGGGCAAGGTCACTCCCAAGGGCGAGACAGAACTCACCCCCGAGGAACGTCTCCTGCGCGCCATCTTTGGCGAGAAGGCCCGTGAGGTGCGCGACACTTCGATGAAGGTGCCGCACGGTGAAACGGGCACGGTCATCGGTGTTCGAGTCTTCGATCGTGAAGAAGACGACGAACTGCCTCCCGGCGTGAATCAGATGGTTCGGGTCTACGTGGCTCAGAAGCGCAAGATCTCGAACGGCGACAAGCTCGCTGGCCGCCACGGAAACAAGGGTGTGATCTCGAAGATCCTTCCCGTGGAAGACATGCCGTTCATGGAGGATGGCACCCCGGTGGACATCGTGCTGAACCCGCTCGGTGTCCCGTCCCGAATGAACGTCGGGCAGGTGCTGGAGACTCACCTGGGCTGGGTAGCCAAGACGGGCTGGGACATCAATGGTGTCGACGAGCCCTGGGCAGAGCGGCTGCGCGCGGTGGGCCTGGACAAGGTGCCGGGGGATTCCCGGTTGGCTACACCGGTGTTCGACGGTGCGAACGAAGAAGAGATTGCCGGTCTGCTTGAGAACGGCCTGCCGCAGCGCGACGGGCTGCGCCTGGTGAACTCCGGTGGCAAGGCTCGACTCTTCGACGGTCGTTCTGGTGAGCCGTACCCTGCACCGGTTGGTGTTGGCTACATCTACATGTTGAAGTTGCACCACTTGGTCGACGACAAGATTCACGCGCGCTCCACAGGCCCGTACTCGATGATCACCCAGCAGCCGTTGGGTGGTAAGGCGCAGTTCGGTGGCCAGCGCTTCGGTGAGATGGAGGTGTGGGCACTGGAGGCCTACGGCGCCGCATGGGCGCTGCAGGAGTTGCTCACCATCAAGTCTGACGATGTTCCTGGACGTGTGAAGGTCTACGAAGCCATCGTGAAGGGCGAGAACATCCCCGAACCAGGGATTCCGGAGTCTTTCAAGGTTCTGGTCAAGGAAATGAAATCACTGTGTTTGAACGTGGAGGTCCTCTCCAGCGACGGCACGGTGGTGGAGCTCCGCGACTCCGAGGACGATTACCGAGCCAGCGAAGAATTTGGCATCGACCTGTCCCGCCGTCCCGGCGCGGATTCTTTCCGCTCCGTCGACGAAGTCTGAGTTGAACCGACTCAGTCCATAGACAACTCAGACACCAAAGATTTCCTGACAGCAGGAGAAAGAGAAGCAACGTGCTGGACGTGAACTTCTACGACCAACTCCGGATCGGACTGGCGACCGCTGACCAGATTCGTGAGTGGTCGCACGGCGAGGTCAAGAAGCCGGAGACCATCAACTACCGCACGCTCAAGCCTGAGCGCGACGGCCTTTTCTGCGAGAAGATTTTCGGCCCCACCCGGGACTGGGAATGTAACTGTGGCAAGTACAAGCGGGTTCGGTTCAAGGGCATCATCTGTGAGCGCTGTGGCGTTGAGGTGACCCGGTCCAACGTTCGCCGTGAACGGATGGGCCACATCGAACTGGCCGCGCCTGTGACCCACATCTGGTACTTCAAAGGCGTACCCAGTCGTCTGGGCTACTTGCTCGATATTGCGCCGAAGGACCTTGAGAAGGTCATTTACTTCGCTGCTTACATGATCACCGCGGTGGACGAAGACGCTCGTCACCGTGACCTGTCCTCTCTGGAGGCCAAGGTTGAGGTGGAACGCAAGCAATTGGAGAACCGCCGGGACAGCGATGCGGAGACACGTCTGCGCAAGCTCGAAGAGGATCTCGCTCAGCTCGAAGCCGAGGGTGCCAAAGCTGACGTGAAAAAGCGCGTCCGGGACGCCGGAGAGCGCGAAGTCCGCCAGTTGCGCAACCAGGCCCAGCGTGAGCTGGATCGCTTGGAAGCGGTCTGGACTCGGTTCAAGGGCCTCAAGGTGCAAGACCTTGAAGGCGACGAGATCCTCTACCGCGAAATGAAGGCTCGCTTCGGCAAGTACTTCGAGGGTTACATGGGCGCCGAGGCGATCAAGAATCGCCTGGCGACGTTCGATCTGGATGCCGAATCTGAAGCTTTGCGCGAGGTGATTCGCTCCGGTAAGGGACAACGTAAGACTCGTGCGCTCAAGCGCCTTAAGGTCGTGTCGGCGTTCCTGAACACGACCAACTCGCCTTCAGGCATGGTTCTAGACGCCGTCCCGGTTATTCCTCCGGACCTGCGCCCGATGGTCCAGTTGGACGGTGGTCGTTTCGCCACGTCCGATCTGAACGACCTCTACCGTCGCGTGATCAACCGGAACAACCGCCTCAAGCGGCTGCTGGATCTCGGCGCTCCCGAGATCATCGTGAACAACGAGAAGCGGATGCTGCAGGAGGCCGTCGATAGCCTCTTCGACAATGGGCGTCGTGGACGCCCCGTCACCGGACCGGGCAACCGTCCGTTGAAGTCGATTTCGGACATGCTCAAAGGCAAGCAGGGCCGGTTCCGTCAGAACCTGCTGGGTAAGCGCGTGGACTACTCCGGACGTTCGGTGATCGTCGTGGGTCCGCAGTTGCTGCTGCACCAGTGCGGGCTGCCCAAGAACATGGCTTTGGAGTTGTTCAAGCCCTTCGTGATGAAGCGACTCGACGACCTGAATCTGGCTCAGAACATTAAGAGCGCCAAGCGGATGGTCGAGCGTCAGCGTCCAGTGGTGTGGGATGTCCTCGAAGAGGTCATCGCTGAACACCCCGTGCTGCTGAACCGGGCGCCTACTCTGCACAGACTGGGCATCCAAGCGTTCGAACCGCAGTTGATCGAGGGCAAGGCCATCCAGCTTCACCCGCTGGTTTGTACCGCCTTCAACGCGGACTTCGACGGCGACCAGATGGCTGTTCACCTTCCGTTGAGCGCAGAAGCGCAGGCGGAAGCTCGCATCCTGATGTTGAGCACAAACAACATTCTGAAGCCTGCCGACGGACGTCCGGTGACCTTGCCTACCCAGGACATGGTCATTGGCCACTACTTCCTTACGTTGGCGCAGGAAAACGTTGTGGGTACCGGACGCGCATTCGGCTCTATTGCCGAGGCGTATATGGCCTTCGACCGTGGCGAACTGATGATCGGCTCGGTTTGCCGCATTCGGCTGACCGACGTGGTGCCACCGGCGGGGGTCGAAGCCCGTGCCGATGGCAGCGTGCTGTTGGAGACCACCTTGGGTCGCGCCTTGTTCAACGAGGCGCTGCCTGCGGACTACCCCTATGTCAACACTGAGGTGGACCGCAAGCAACTCAGTCAGATCGTCAACGACCTGGCCGAGAAGTATCTCAAGGTCGAAGTTGCTGCGACGTTGGACCGCCTCAAGGCTCTGGGCTTCAAGTGGGCTACTCGGTCGGGCGTAACGGTGTCGATTTCCGACGTTCAGACCCCGCCGAGCAAGCCAGAAATCATGGCTTCCTACGATGCTCGCGCTGCCAAGATCACCAAGCAGTACGAGCGAGGCAAGGTCACCGACGAAGAGCGGCATCAGGAACTGATTCAGCTGTGGAACGACGCCACCGCCGAGCTGACCGCCGCCATGGAAGCGAACTTCACCAAGAACAACCCGATCTTCATGATGGTTCACTCGGGTGCTCGAGGAAACATGACTCAGATGCGTCAGATCGCGGCTATGCGTGGTCTGGTGGCAAACCCGAAGGGCGAGATCATTCCTCGGCCGATCAAGTCGAACTTCCGTGAGGGCTTGAGCGTTCTGGAGTACTTCATCTCCACCCACGGTGGTCGAAAGGGTCAGGCCGATACGGCACTGCGTACCGCTGACTCCGGTTACCTCACCCGTCGCTTGGTCGACGTCTCCCAAGACGTCATCATCCGCGAGGAGGACTGCCAGACGGAGCGCGGTTTGACCAAGGTCATTGCCACTCCAGGCAAGGGCGGCGCGCTGGTGCCGGTCCGGATCAACGAGACGGCGGTCTACTCACGCACGCTGGCTTCCGATGTGGTCGGTGCCGACGGTGAAGTACTGGCCGAAGCCGGGACCGACTTAGGCGATCTCGTCATCAAGCGATTGGTGCAAGCAGGCGTCTCTGAGGTCAAGGTCCGTTCGGTGCTCACCTGTGAGGCCGCCACCGGTACCTGTGCGAAGTGCTACGGGCGCTCGCTGGCTACGGGCAAACTGGTCGATGTCGGCGAAGCCGTCGGTATCGTCGCCGCGCAGTCGATTGGTGAGCCGGGAACTCAGCTGACGATGCGTACCTTCCACACCGGTGGTGTGGCTGGCGACGACATCACCCAGGGTCTGCCCCGTGTGGTCGAGCTGTTTGAAGCTCGTTCGCCCAAGGGCAAGGCGCCGATTGCGGAGGCCGCTGGACGGGTTCGGATTGAAGAAGGTGAGCGCACGCGCAAACTGGTGATCGTCCGTGACGATGGCGAGCCTGATCTGGAGTACCCCTTGCCACGCCGAGTTCGCTTGGAGTGGGAAGACAAGAACGGCATTCATCATGCGATCGGTGATGGCAGCCATGTTGCCGCCGGTGAGCAGTTGTATGCCGGTACTCCCGATCCGCAGGACGTGCTTCGGGTGTCTGGGCTTCGCAAGGTGCAAGAGCACCTGGTCGAGGAAGTCCAGGCGGTGTACCGCACTCAGGGCGCCCCGATCCACGACAAGCACATCGAGATCATCATCCGGCAGATGTTGCGCCGAATCACGGTCATCGAGTCTGGCGACACCTCGTTGTTGCCCGGCGAGTTGGTCGATCGCAAGCAGTTCGAGGCCGAGAACCGTCAGATGGTGACTGAAGGCAAGGCGCCTGCGCAGGGTCGTCCGGTGCTGATGGGGATCACCAAGGCTTCGTTGGCCACCGAATCGTGGTTGAGCGCGGCATCCTTCCAGGAAACGACCAAGGTACTCACCGATGCGGCGATTCACGCCAAGTCGGACTCGCTGGTCGGCCTGAAGGAGAACGTGATCTTGGGCAAGCTGATTCCTGCCGGAACTGGCTTGGATCGGTACCGCAATATTCGGGTGGAGCCCACTGCAGAAGCACGGGCCGCGGCTTACGACCTCACCTACGACCCCTACGATTACGACTTGAGCGTAGGCGGCACGGCGATGGGGATCGACGAATACGACACCGGGGATCTCCGCTGAGATGAAGATCGTTGTCGCCTCTGATCACGCTGGGGTTGAGCTCCGTACCGAGATTGCGGAGCAAGCCCGCGAACTTGGCCATGAGGTCGTTGACCTTGGTCCCGAGCCTGGGGAGTCTATGGACTACCCGGTTAACGGGGCCAAGGTTGGCCGGCTGGTCGCTTCGGGTGAATTCGACCGAGGTCTCTTGGTTTGCGGGACCGGGGTGGGAATATCCATCGCCGCAAACAAGATTCCTGGTGTCCGTGCCGTGGTCTGTTCAGAGCCCTACAGTGCGGTGATGTCACGGGCGCACAATGATGCAAATGTGCTCGCTTTGGGCGCCCGCGTCGTTGGGATCGGCCTGGGACGCGAGATTGTCCGTCAGTGGTTGGCCACCGAGTTTGAAGGTGGCCGTCACGCCCGCCGTGTGGGTCTCATCACGGAACTCGAGAACAACTGAATCGGTCGCTGCTTCGGCTGGCCATCGTCGATGACCGACCCAAGCAGCGACGACCTTTGCTGCCGCGGTGTGGGGCCGCGTGACCGGGAACGATGAACCCTGAGGCGGGTTTTGACCACTCCGGTGGCATCCAGTAGCCTTGGCAGCTGTGTTCGGGAGACCGAACCATGCGTGCGTGCGCCGCGTCCGATCCGTCCGAGGTTGGTGGCGCTCGGCGCGCGCCACAGAAACTCCAACGGAAAGAGATACCAGCCGGTGCCCACCATCCAGCAGCTGGTCCGCAAGGGCCGCACTGACAAGGTCAGCAAGAGTAAGACCCCTGCGCTGAAGGGTTCTCCTCAGCGTCGCGGTGTTTGCACCCGTGTGTACACCACCACCCCAAAGAAGCCGAACTCCGCACTGCGCCGGGTGGCGCGCGTGCGGTTGTCCTCCGGCATCGAGGTGACGGCGTACATTCCCGGCGTGGGTCACAACCTTCAGGAACACTCCATGGTGTTGGTGCGCGGTGGGCGTGTGAAGGACCTTCCTGGTGTTCGCTACAAGATCATCCGCGGTTCTCTTGACACTCAGGGTGTGAAGAACCGCAAGCAGGCCCGCAGCCGTTACGGCGCGAAGAAGGAGAAGTAATGCCTCGCAAGGGTCCGGCTCCCAAGCGTCCGGTCGTTGTCGATCCCGTCTATGGATCACCGCTGGTATCTCAGCTCGTCTCCAAGATCCTCTTGGACGGAAAAAAGACCACGGCCCAAAGCATCGTCTATGACGCACTTGAAGGCACGCGGGTCAAGACCGGCGTCGATCCGGTGCAGACCTTGAAGAAGGCTTTGGACAACATTCGTCCGACCCTTGAGGTCAAGAGCCGCCGAGTCGGTGGCGCCACCTACCAGGTGCCGATCGAGGTGAAGCCTGCTCGGGCCAATACGCTCGCGTTGCGCTGGTTGGTGACCTTCTCC
>CAYWIN010000042.1:0-11740 GCA_964458365.1 uncultured Propionibacteriaceae bacterium | reverse complement strand
TCATCGCCGACCTTGAAAGCTCGGGGCATGAGATCGCTCGCGACGCTTTCGGCCATATTCGTCTGGAACGGATCAATCCTGGCGAGTGGTTCGGCAAGCAATTTGCCAAGCAGCTCAATGCCCAGAAGATTCTGGTCCAGAAGTCTGGCTATTTCTCCCGTTCAGCTCCGGCAAACGCCTTCGACCGCGCGTTGATTCGCACTATGGTCGACCTTGCGGTCGAATCAGCCATGGCCAGCCGGTCCGGGGTTGTCGGCCACGACGAGGATGCTGGCAAGGCTCTGAGCCTGATTGCTTTCGACCGCATCAAAGGCGGCAAGCCTTTCGACATCACTGAGCAGTGGTATGTCGACCTGCTGGACTCCATTGGTCAGCCCCCACCGGTGCCCAGCACAGGTGTCATCGACTGAAAGTCAGCACCCCACGCAAGGGCCCGTTCGACGTTCGAAGACGGCGGGTCAGCGCGGTGGTGAGGTCCTCGCGCGCCCATCGCGCATTCGTCGAGGCCTTTATTGCCGCCGCTCCCGGAATCGGACAAAGGTCTCGGCCAAGGTCGCGATGACTGCCCCGACACCGATACCCGCAGCCGTGCCCAGGCTGTATCCCGCCACCAACCCAAAGCCCATCGATTTCTGAGCAACCTCTACCGAAACGCAGTCACTTTCGACCGCAGCGGCCTGCTCCGGTTCAGGAATTGCGGCGTCACTATCGTCAACCAGCGCCTCCATCGGTGCGGCCGTCGCCAGCCAGGCCGCGACAGTGAGAATCAAGGTGGCAAAGAGGTTGGTGAAGAGCATCAAGATAATGACCGGGCCAAACAAGGATGCCGTCAGGTTTCGCGAGAAGAGGCCAATCAGATAACCGGCGACCCCCTGCAACGCCAGCAGCGCCACCGAACCAATCAGAGCACCGACCCAGGCCAGCTTCCGCGGTAGCGGACCCGGAGAGAACCATTGAAACATCCACCAAAACAGCAGCGCACCAATAGCTAAGGCCAGCAACAGGCTGACGACTCGAGCTGTCCAGGTCAGCGCCCGGCTGTCACCAAGCCCCAGCCAGATGCTGAGTTGTTCGCCCCAAGCGGTCGCTGCAATGGTGCCAATCCAGGTGATTCCCACACCCGCAAACAGCAAGAAAAGGCCGCCGAGATTGATGGCCAACTCGACGGGAAGGCTGTGCTGTTTCGGAGGTTCGTCGTAGTTCTCCACCATCACCGCGCGAGCGGCACGTTTGAGGTTTCCCACCCAGGTAGTCCCGGTCCACAGCCCGATGGCCAGGCCGAACACGCCGATTGCCGCCCAGTTACCCAGCGCCTTGACCACGACACTGAGCACGGTCTGACCCAACGTGCCATAGCCATACAAATTGGCGGTGAGCCACTGTTCGAGATACTGCACGGCATCAGGGCTGATGACCGTTAACACCAATCCGAGAGCCGAGAACCCCAGCATCAAGATCGGCACCAACGACAGCACCGAGAAATAGGCGATGGCGGCGGCAAATTGGGTCCCGCCGCGCACGGTAAATCGGTCCACGGTGCGCAGCAGGTGAGCAACCCACCTTCGCTGCGAAAAGCCCTCCCACCAGGTCTTCATCGCCCTCCTCAGAGTGGCTCGGTTTCGTAGTCGCTCACTGATCCGCAGGTGCAATCCAGATGCCGATCACCATAGGCCCCATCGATCCGCGCCACCGGCGGCCAGTATTTGTCCTGGCCTACGGCCCACACCGGGCCTGCAGTTACGCCGGCCGGCATCGCCGCAACCGCGCGGTCGTAGGGATGGGTCCATTGCGTTGCGAGAATCCGTGAGGCCGGATGAGGAGCATTACACAACGGGTTGTCGTCGGCGGGCCAGCGGCCGTCGGTGACCTGGTCGATCTCGCCTCGAATAGCGATCATGGCCTCACAGAACCGATCGAGTTCCGTTAGCGGTTCGGACTCTGTGGGTTCGATCATCAGAGTGCCCGCTACCGGAAAGCTCATCGTTGGAGCATGGAACCCGTAGTCGATGAGTCGTTTCGCCACATCATCCACGCTGATATGCGAGGACTTAGTGAGCTCGCGGAGATCAATGATGCATTCGTGGGCGACCAGCCCGTTGTGCCCCGTGTACAGGACGGGGAAATGCTCGCGCAGTCGGAAAGCAACATAGTTTGCGGCCAAAATGGCGCCTGCCGCCGAGTCCCGAAGCCCTTGTGCTCCCATCAGCGCGATGTAGGCCCAGGCGATCGGCAGGATGCCGGCCGACCCAAAAGGAGCCCCACTCACCGGCCCGTAAGACGTATCCGGACCGGCCTGATCCAACAGTGGATGGTTGGGCAAATACGGCACCAAATGCGCCCGTACCGCGACCGGGCCGACTCCTGGACCACCACCACCATGAGGCATCGCAAAGGTCTTGTGCAGATTCAAATGGCTGACGTCGGCACCGAAACGGCCTGGGCGGGCCAAACCGATCAGAGCATTAAGGTTGGCACCGTCGACATATACCTGTCCGCCAGCAGCATGCACCTGGTCGCAGATGGACCCAATCGTGTCCTCAAAAACCCCATGCGTGGACGGATAGGTGACCATCACTGCAGCAAGCTGGTCGCGATGAGTCTCAATCTTTGCGGCCAGGTCTTCCAGGGAGACCGAGCCATCAGGATCAGTCGCGACGACCACAACTTTCATCCCGGCCATCGCCGCTGATGCAGCATTGGTGCCGTGGGCGGAGGCCGGAATCAGACAAACCTTGCGTTGGAAGTTCCCTTGGGCCTGATGCCAACTCCGGATTGCCATCAGTCCAGCAAATTCACCCTGGCTGCCCGCATTGGGCTGCAAACTCACCTCGTCGTAGCCGGTGATTTCGGCTAACCAGCTCTTCAGATCACCGATGAGCTCTTGGTATCCCTGCGCATCGCTCAGCGGCACAAACGGATGTAGCCCGGCGAAACCCGGGTAGCTCATCGGTTCCATCGCGGCCGCGGGGTTCAGTTTCATCGTGCATGAGCCCAGCGGGATCATTCCCCGGTCCAAGGCAAAGTCTCGGTCAGCCAACGACCTCAGATACCGCATGAAGGCCGTTTCTGAGTGATAGCGGGAGAACAGCGGGTGTGCGAGATAATCCATCGCCCGCTGATCATCAAGAAGCCCTCCCGCGCAATCGTCGGTGGGCGGAGCCACTCCAAAGGCGGCGCACACCGCTATGAGGTCGTCCTCGGTGGTTCCCTCCCCCACCGAGATTCCGACGGTGTCACCATCGACCAGGCGAAGGTGAACGCCGTCGGCGCGCGCTCGTGCGACGACTCCGGCCGCAGCACCGGGTACTTTCACCGTCAACGTATCGAAAAACGACATCGACACAAGCCGACAGTGCCCGGCGATCAGCGCTGCGGCAAGGCGTCTGGTGTGAGTGCTGACCTGCCGCGCAATGTCGGCCAGACCCTGCGGTCCGTGGTGGACCGCATAGAGCGCTGCCACCACGGCGAGCAGCACCTGTGCGGTGCAAATGTTGGACGTCGCCTTCTCCCGGCGAATGTGCTGCTCGCGCGTTTGCAGCGCCAATCGATAGGCAGCCACTCCGTCGGCGTCCTTGCTCAAACCGACGATCCGTCCGGGACTCTGTCGTTCCAGACCGGCGCGCGCCGCCAAGAATCCGGCGTGCGGGCCGCCGTAGAACAGGGGCACTCCGAATCGCTGCGCCGATCCGACGGCGATGTCGGCGCCCCATTCCGCCGCCGATCCGATCAGAGTCAAAGCCAACAAATCCACCGCGACGATGAACTGGCCACCGCCGTCATGAGCGACCTGCGCCAACTGACGCAGCTCCGCTGCCCGCGGAAGGGTGCCATTGGCTGCCGGCACCTGAACCACCGTGGCGAAAGGCGTTTGCTGCCGCACCGCCTCGATGAGAGTCTCGTCGAGGGTCGCCCCATCGAGGAGTTCACCGCCCCCGGCCACTTCCACGGTCAAGCCCAGCGCTTCGGCCCGGGTGCGCAGCACGGCCAGGCTCTGGGGCAGCATTCCGGCATCCACTACGACGATGTTGTTCTTACCTCGCGAGATCCGGTGGGCCATTGCCACCGCCTCAGCGACCGCGGTGGCTTCGTCGAGCAGGCTCGAACCGGCCACGGGCAGGCCGGTGAGATCGCTGATCATCGTCTGAAATGCGGCCAGCACTTCCAGCCGTCCTTGGCTGATTTCGGGCTGGTAAGGGGTATAGGCCGTGTACCAGGCGGGGTTCTCCAACACCAAACGCCGGATCGCTGGCGGCGTGATGGTCTGGGAATATCCCAGGCCGATCATGGCGGTACCGGGGTAGTTCTTGGCGGCGAGTTCCGTCAAGCGCGCCTGCACCTGAGTTTCCGAACGCGCAGGTTCCAGATTGAGCGGTTGAGTGAGATGCAACGCCGCGGGAATCGCAGCGCTCAGAAGCTGATCGATGGTGTCGTAACCTACAGCGCGGAGCATCTGCTCCTGGTCAGTGGCATCGGGGCCCACGTGGCGTTTTATGAAGTCAGTCATGGCAGGCACAAACTTATCTTGACCTGCCCGCATTACCGGGCTGTGACCAGCCGAAAGGACCTCAGCCAGCTACCCGAGCGCGACGTCGACGGCTCAACTCATCGTCTGCGCTTTCGTGATGTTCCTCGACCCGCTCGGAGGGAAGCTCCTGCAAGCTGCCTTCAATGTCGCGCCACACGCCGCCCAACGCGATGCCGAACATGCCCTGTCCGCCGTGGAGAAGGTCAATCACTTGGTCGTCGGAGGTGCATTCGTAGACCGAAATGCCGTCGCTCATCAGCGTGACCTGGGTCAGGTCTTCGACGCCGCGAGCCCGCAGATGCTCGATGGCGGTGCGAATCTGTTGAAGAGAGATGCCGGCATCGATCAGCCGCTTGATGACTTTCAGCAGCAGCAAATCGCGGAAGCTGTAGAGCCGCTGCGTGCCAGATCCGCCGGCGGTGCGCACTTCGGGGACGACGAGTCCGGTGCGAGCCCAGTAGTCAAGCTGTCGATAGGTGATGTCCGCGGCACGACAGGCGACCGGGCCACGAAAACCCATGTCGTCTGGCAGCGGAGAGAAGTCTCCATCAAAAAGCAGGTCCTGCTCTGCGTGCAGAGTGCCCGGCTGCGGCTCCGGAGCGTTCATGGCCGACCCTTCCTTGGAAGTGCGAATCACCTCGTTGAGATTATGACGGTAATCCGCCTGCTCGACGCCGGTCAACGACACGCCCAGAGGAGTCGCCGCCCATGTGGGAGTCTGAACCTTGGGCTCAGGGTTTCTTGTCGTCCCCGGAAAAGTCCTCCGGAGTCACCGTGTCGAGAAACTCCAGAAAGCGCTCGACTTCCTCCTCGGAGCGCTCTCCAGAAGAATCCTCGTCGGATTCAGCGGCCACTCCGAACTCATCCATCACATCCGCGACGCAACGAAGAGGGCATCCCACCCGCAGTGCGATGGCGATGGCGTCACTGGGGCGGGCGGGAATCCGTCGATCAACAAAGACCAGGTCGGCAAAGAACTGCCCCTCTTTGCATCGGACGATCTCCACGCTGTCCAGCTCCGAGGAACCTAATTCGGCAAGAAATACTCCGGCGAGATCGTGGATGGTCGGCCGAAGCTGGTCGGGTTCCTCGGTGGCACCAATGATGGCTGCCGCTCCCCCATGGGTCATCCAGATGGGCAACCGTCTCTCATCACCGCCCACTTCAGCGAGCACGACTACCGGAGGCATTTCTCCCGACGCGACCCGGATTTCGAAAACCTTCAGATCTATCAGCATCGCCACACCTCTCACTGCGTCAGCTGTGATCGCATGATGGCAGCGTGTGCATGGAGCACCAGCTGCATGACTTCGGCCGGCAGCGCCCGGGCTGCCGGATTGCGCCTCAGATGCGGAGCGATGGCTTGTTCGATCAAGCCCACTTCCCGCTCTGCGGCTTGCTTCACCACCCTCAGATGCCGCGCGTCCATCCCGTACCCGGCGAGCTTACGAGCCACAACCGCCACGGTGAGCGCATCCCGCCCGTAGTAGATCGTCCCTCGTCGCGGAACGACGAGTTGGTGTTTTTCCAGTTCAGCCAAAGCCGCGTCGGTGAGTCCGCTCACTTCGAGGAGCTCACGTCGGGTCACCCGAATGGCTCGCCGGGGCGGACGCGGGTGCGGGGTGAGTCCTTCGGCAGGGTCGGCGATCGGCTCGGCAGGCTCGGAGTCAGTGACCGCCACGGTTGGTGGACGCTGTCCCCGATCCATCATGTCGAGGTGTTCTCGAATAACTTTGAGCGGCAGATAGTGGTTCTTCTGCATGTCCAGGATGTAGCGCAGACGCTCGATGTCCGACTCGGCGTAACGGCGATAGCCTGAGGGAGCCCGCTCCGGGGAAATCAGCCCCTCGGCCTCCAAAAACCGAATCTTCGAGATGGAAATGTCTTCGAAGTCGGGTTTCAGCACGGCCAGGACCTGGCCGATACTGCGTAATCCAAGCGACATTGCTGATCGCCCCGAATCAATCCTGCCCGGCGAAAAACACCATGCGGAACTTACCGATCTGAACCTCGTCGCCGCGGTGCAACTCGACCATGGTGCTGATCGACTCACCGTTGACGTAAGTGCCGTTGAGACTGTTCTGGTCGGACACGAAGAAGCGATGGTCTTCGCGCGTGATCCGGGCATGATGGCGGGAGACAGTGATGTCGTCTAAGAAGATGTCACTGCGCGGGTGACGTCCGGCGGTGGATACATCGGCATCAATCAAAAACCGTGCCCCAGGCTGACCGCCCTTGTGAACCAGCAGCAACGCTGAGCTGGAAGGAAGAGCATCAATAGCGGCGGTCTCATCTGGGCTGAGCTCGTCCACATCAAACTCTTCAGGCTGTGGCGTGATCACTCTGGTGGTATCTCCAGAGAGTTTCGACACGCTCACGCCACAGTGCGGGCAGAAGTTGACGTTTTCGGGCAGCTCATGGCCGCAAGCGGGACAGTTGCTCATGCACAGTCACCTTTCGCGCGCGGCCCGGGGGGAATTGCCATTGCCGGGCTCTAGGACAAGTTGAGCCTCACCCTATCCCGAGACAAGTTCGCTGTAGGCAGCGGCACTCAGAAGTTTCTCCAGCGGTGCTAAATCGCTGACTTCCAGCTCGAACAGCCAACCTGTGCCGTAAGGGTCAGAATTCACCGTTTCGGGGGCGTCAGCGAGAACAGCATTCGTCGCGGTGATCACACCGGTCAACGGGCTGTAGACCTCCGAGACGCTCTTGGTGGATTCAACCTCGGCGCAGGAATCCCCTGCCGTGACGGCTTGCCCAACCTCTGGCAGAGAGACAAAGACAACATCGCCCAATTCCGATGTCGCGAAACTGGTGATTCCCACCCGGACCACAGCCGTGGTGCTGCGACGCACCCACTCATGCTCATCGGTGTAGAGAAGTTCTTCAGGGAACAACGTGATACTCCTTCGGTGCCGCGCCCAGATAGCCAAGCGTCAGATGAGGAAAACCTTAGCGGTGCTCGACGCGCTGGAGATCAACTTTCCGAGACCGCCGGTTGCCGGGGAAATCGGCGAATCACGTCGTATCCCTGCCCGATGTACAACAACCCTGACCACCAGTACAAAGCAGCACCCCAGATCGCGAAAGCCCAACCGGTTGCTTTAGCCATCAGCGGCCAGAATCCCTCGCCGGTGCCCAGAAGGACCAGGGGGAACGCGTAAAGCAAGGAGAAGGTCGCCGCCTTGCCCAAGAAATGCACCGGAAGGCTAGTGAATCCGCGGCGCCGCAGCGCTGGCCAGATCGTGCTGGCCATCAGGAGATCGCGGGCCACTAAGAGCGCAACCAACCACCAGGGGACGATTTCGCGAATCGCCAGCCCAACCAGCGTCGCCACGATGTACAGGCGGTCGGCCAGTGGATCGAGCACTTGACCCAGCCGGGAGCGTTGTTTCCATCGGCGGGCGAGGTATCCGTCCAGCCAGTCGGTGGCCCCACCAACCGCCAGCACACCTACGGCCCACAAATCGGCCTCGCGCGCGAGCAACAGCCACAGAAATATCGGCACCCCTGCCAGCCGAACGAAGCTGAGCACGTTGGGAACCGTGAACACCCGTACCGTGTCATAAGGTTCGCCAGCCACGATCGTCAGCCTACCGAGGCAGCGGCGGGCCAAGCCTGCGCCAGGATGTCTCTGGTCTCGGCCAGCAGCTGAGGGACCGCACGAGTTTGAGCGACGACGGGCAGGAAATTCGCGTCGCCCAGCCAGCGAGGCACCACATGCTGGTGAAGATGGCCAGCGATTCCGGCACCGGCAACATCGCCTTGGTTGATACCCAAGTTGAACCCTGCCGGATGCGAAACCGAACGCAGCACGTTCATGGCGGTCACGGTCAGGGAGCCGATCTCCGCACGTTCCGCGGCAGTGGTCTCGGTCCAGTCAGCGATGTGGCGATATGGACAGATCAGCACGTGCCCAGGTGAATAGGGATAGAGATTCAGCACCACGTAGGCGTCCGTGCCCCGATGGACGATCAGCCCCGCTTCGTCGTCCCGGCCTATTACCTGACAGAACGGGCATTCCCCGGGGCTGTCATCGCTGGGCTTGGACTCGCCATCTATGTAGACCATTCGATGCGGCGTCCAAAGCCTTTGAAAGGGGTCCGGCACCCCCGGGAAGCTGCCCGCGTCCTCGGTACTCATTGGCGCGGCGGCCTGCTCTGCGCGACGATTTCTGCCAACGCATCAGCGATAGCCACCCCATTCTTCTGGCTGCCATCCCGGTAACGAAAACTGACTGCCCCAGCGGCCACATCAGTATCACCGGCGATCAGCATGAAGGGCACTTTCTGCTTTTGTGCGTTGCGGATCTTCTTGCCGAATCGGTCGTCACTGGAATCGACCTCAACCCGGATTCCCGCGTCACGAAGGTCTTTCGCAATCTCCATCAGGTAGTCGGCATGTTCATCGGCCACCGGGATTCCTACGACCTGCACCGGCGACAGCCAAGCCGGAAAAGCACCCGCGTAATGCTCCAAGAGCACACCGAAGAAGCGCTCGATCGATCCGAACAGTGCCCGGTGGTTCATCACCGGACGCTGCCGACTGCCATCGGGCGCGGTGTATTCCAGCTCGAATAGCTCCGGCTCAAAGAAATCCAGCTGGATCGTGGACAGCTGCCAGGTTCGTCCGATGGCGTCTTTGGCCTGCACCGAGATCTTTGGACCGTAAAACGCGGCGCCCCCGGGATCAGGAACCAGTTCCAATCCGGACTCACCTGCCACCTGTGCCAACACTTCGGTGGCCTCTCTCCACGTCTGATCGTCACCCACCGACTTTTCCGGGTTCCGAGTGGACAGCTCCAAGTAGAAGTCATCCAGCCCGTAATCGCGCAGCAAGTCGAGGACGAAGGTGAGGAGACCGGCGAGTTCCTCACGCATCTGTTCGCGAGTGCAGTAGATGTGCGCGTCGTCCTGAGTGAACCCACGCGCACGGGTAAGTCCGTGGACCACCCCGGACTTCTCGTAGCGGTACACATGACCGAACTCGAACAGCCGCAACGGCAGGTCACGGTAAGAACGCCCGCGCGAGGAATAGATCAAGTTATGCATGGGGCAGTTCATCGGCTTGAGGTAGTAGTCGACGCCCTGTCGGGTGACACGACCCTCTTCATCGCGTTCTTCATCTACCCGCATGGGCGGGTACATACCGTCGGCATACCAGTCCAAGTGCTTCGAGGTTTCGAAGAGGTTCTTTTTGGTGATGTGCGGTGTGTTGACGAAGGAGTATCCGGCCTCAACGTGGCGCCGACGCGAGTAATCCTCCATCTGCATGCGGATCATCGCACCCTTGGGGTGAAACACCGGCAGCCCCGATCCGATCTCGTCGGGGAAGCTGAACAAGTCCAGCTCGGTGCCGAGCTTTCGGTGGTCACGTCGGGCGGCTTCTTCGAGCCGATGGCGATAGGCCACGAGGTCTTCTTTGGTCGCCCAAGCCGTGCCATACAGCCGCTGCAACTGGGCGTTGTGCTGGTCGCCGCGCCAATACGCCGCCGATGACCGAGTGATGGCAAACGCTCGTAGATAGGACGTGTCGGGCACATGTGGTCCGCGACAAAGGTCTTTCCATGCCACGTCACCGTTGCGACGCACATTGTCATAGATCGTCAGTTCGCCGACCCCCACCTCAACTGAGGCTCCTTCAGTGTTTGCCGCCGAGCCCTTGAGGCCAATCAGCTCCAACTTGTAGGGCTCAGCAGCAAGCTCGACCGCAGCATCGTCATCACTGACGACTCTGCGAACGAAGCGTTGCTTCTCTTTGACGATGCGCCCCATCGCTTTTTCGATGGCCTGATAGTCCTCGGGGGTGAAGGGGGTTGGCACATCGAAGTCGTAGTAGAAGCCATCGGTGATCGGAGGGCCGATGCCGAGTTTGGCCTCAGCGAACAATGACTGCACCGCTTGCGCGGCCACGTGAGCGCAGGAGTGCCGCAAGATGGCGAGCCCGTCCGCGCTGTCTGCCATCACCGGCTCAACGACGTCCCCTTCGGCGAGCTGGGTGCACAAATCCACGAGGCGATCGTTGATTCGGGCGGCGACAACTTCCTTGCTCGTGCCATACAGGTCGGCGGCAGTCGTCCCGGACTCCACCACCTGCTGCCGCGCTGACGCTGATTGATGATCTGAGGCTGTGATGGTGACCGACACTAATCTGCTTCCTTCCTTTGCAGCTCCCTAGTCTGCCTCACAACCGTGCCCTTGGCGCATCGGCGCCACCGTTCGGTAACGCTCTACTCAAAAGGTGAGTCGTTGACGAGTCCGTAACGGCGGGCGAGGCTTGCCGCTACCAGACGGTCGTGGACTCCGAGCTTTTCGTAGATATTCCCCAGATGCTTGTGGACTGTTCGCGGCGAAAGGTCCAGCCGCGCCGCAATCGAGGTCGCCAGCATTCCTTGTACGAGGAGGTCAAGTACCTGGAGTTCTCGCTCGGTCAATCCGAAGCGCACTGCTTGGATCCGCCGTCTTTCCTGCTGACGTTGTCGCTCGCTCGCGGCAACCACCTGATTCAACAAGAATCGCAGGCCGGGCAGTGCGCTGACGGCCAGGGTCTCTGCCTCGGCACCAAATCCCCGACCCCGCCGAAGGAGCAGTACCCGTCGCCCCGGCACCGAAGTCACGCCCTCGATCGGCTGCGGCGCCAGAATCATCGTCTTCGTTGATTCACTGCCTTGTGCCCGAACTGGTTGCGGCGAAGGCACGGGCCAGCCCCGCGAGGCAACGTGGCTGGCCAGGCGTTCGGCAACGTCAGCATGCGGCCAGGCCCCAATAACTTCGGCGGTCTCGTCATCGTCGACGGCCACCCACGCGGCGACGTCAGCATCCATGGCCTCGCCAAGAACCTGGGCAATCGCGTGACCTGGCGGACGTCCTTCGTGCAGGGCTGCGGCGGCGCTCGACATCATTTCGACCACCACCGATGGTCTCGGCTCGCCACTCATAGGACTCCTCCCGGTCAGTTCAAGGCTGGCATTCCTTGATCACTTTTCGGAGGGCGTTGAGGATTCCGGTAGCAAACCTGCGCAGTGGCGCTTCACACACCGCGGCATCCCTCGTTCAGGCCTTGGAAAAACCCCGACTAGAGCCCTCGAGGTGCGGTTTTGCGAGCGACGAGTCGGCTGGGTTAAGGTTGCACTCGCACTTCGCGCTGGTGGGGTGTCGATATGCGGACGTGGCTCAGTTGGTAGAGCATCACCTTGCCAAGGTGAGGGTCGCGGGT
>CAYWIN010000041.1:0-11755 GCA_964458365.1 uncultured Propionibacteriaceae bacterium | reverse complement strand
GGCAGCGGCGCTCGGCTTGTACTGCCAGAAACCGATCAGCAGATACGAGGCCAGGCCCACGCCTTCCCAGCCGACGAACAGCACGAGGTAGTTGTCAGCGAGAACCAAGAGCAACATCGCCGCGATGAAGAGGTTCAAGAAGGCGAAGAACCGCTTACGACGCGGATCATGAGCCATGTAGCCAACGGAGTAAATGTGGATCAAGGCGCCCACACCAGTGATCAGCAGAGCGAAAAGGATCGACAGCTGATCGATCAACAGCCCCGCCGAGATCTGCCAGTTTCCGGCATTGAACCACTGGTACAGAGGAACCGACAGCGCCCGCTGGTCCGGGTTGGCCCCCAGCATTTGGATGAACAGCCACAAGGCGATCCCAAAACTGATCGATACGGCAGCTACCGACAACCAGTGGCCACGCTTCTCGAAGAATCGCCCGGTCAACAACAGCAATCCGGCGGTCAGCGCGGGAAGCGCGATCATCAGCCAGGCGAAGGACGACAATCCGGTCGCGGCAACAACAGTTTCAAGTGCGATCATGCGCTCAGGCCCCTCACAGCTTCAACAGGCTGGCCGCGTCCATCGAAGTGGAACGTCGGGTGCGGTAGATGATGATGATGATGCTCAGGCCAATCACGACTTCTGCGGCCGCAACCACCATCACGAAGAAGCTGGCCACTTGACCGTCAAGCCCGCCGCGAGCCAAAGAGAAAGCGACCATGGCCAGGTTGGCAGCGTTAAGCATCAACTCGATGGACATGAAGGCGATCAATGCGTTGCGCCGAACCATCACGCCCACAGTGCCGATGGTGAACAGCAGCACTGCAAGGATCAGGTAATAGTCGGGACTCATTCGTCCGCCTCCTCGCCAGTATCAGATTCGATTGCTTCGAACGCCGCCGCCGTCGCCTGACTCAGCGCGGGCGAATCGATGATGACGCCTCGCGCTGCCAAGGTGTCCGAAATGGAAGCCTCAGAGACACTCCCATCGGGCAACAAGGCGGGCGTCGCAATGGAGTTGTGTTGGGCCATCACCCCGGAACTGGGCAGTGTTCCTGGATGAGTACCGGATTCGCCGTATTCCTTGATTCGGTCCTCGGCCAACTCCTTCTGGGTGCGCCTGCGGCGCAGGCGAGCACGCTGACCCAGGACCATTGCGCCGACGGCGGCCGTGATCAGCAAAGCCGAGGTGAGTTCGAACGCGAAGACGTAACGTCCGAAGATCAGCGCGGCCAGCCCCTGAACGTTGTCACCGTAGGCCTGGTTCGCGGCAGTCAAACCAACCACGGGGGCCCCTACCAACGCCCCACCGATGCCGAAGACCATCAAGCAGAACATTCCGACGGCGGCCAACGTCGCGGCGACACGTTGCCCCCGCAGAGTTTCGACCAACGAATCTGGAGTATCGACGCCCACCAGCATCAAGACGAACAGGAAGAGCATCATGATCGCGCCGGTGTAAACGATGACCTGCACGAAGGTCAGGAACATCGCATCCAAGGTTGCGTAAAGAAAAGCCAGGTTCACCATGGTGAACGCCATAGAAAGCGCGGCGTAAACCGCCTTGCGGAAGAAGATCAAACCGAGTGCGCCTAGGACAGCCAACGGTCCGGCTACCCAAAACGAGACCACGGTCAGTGCATCCAAGGGAATCATCGAGTACCTCCGGCATCGTCACCGGTGATCGGGGTGCGATTGTCTGGCTTGCCTGTGGGAGGCAGACCGAGGAAATAGGCCTTTTCGTTATCGCCCAGTCGCCGCGGATGCGGAGGCTCCTCCATTCCGGGAAGCAGCGGGGCCAGGAGACGATCTTTGGTGTAGATCATCTTTTCCCTGGTGAAATCGGCCAGTTTGAAGTCGTTGGTCATGGTCAACGCCCGAGTGGGACACGCCTCAATGCACATCCCGCAGAGGATGCAGCGCAGGTAGTTGATCTGGTAGACCCGCCCGAAGCGCTCACCGGGCGAGAAACGCTCCTGATCGGTGTTGTCTCCGGCTTCGACGTAGATCGCGTCGGCAGGGCATGCCCAGGCGCACAGTTCGCAGCCCACGCACTTCTCGAGGCCGTCGGGCCAACGATTCAGCTGGTGACGTCCATGGAACCGCGGAGCGGTGATCTTTTCCTTGCCCTTTTCGGGGTAACCCTGGGTGAAGGTCTTTCGGAACATCGTCCGAAAGGTCACCCCAAAGCCGCCCCAGGCTTTCAGCACACCCATCTACTCGCTCCTCTCGGCGACCAGGTCATCGTCGTCCGCCGTGGCGCTAATCACGTCACTGAGCTCAGGCAGTACCTGCCCAGGCATCGGTGGTACCGGATAGCCACCCGCAAAGGCATCAAATTCGCCCACCGGTATCTCAGGGGGATCCGGCTCAGGTTTATCCCCGATCATCACGACTACGAAGACCGCCACAGCGAGGAGTCCGATCACGATGAACACTCCCGGCCCCGTCAACAAACTGGTCTGCCGAAGTGCCTGGAAAGTCGCGAAAACCACAATCCAAACCAAGGCAACCGGAATCAGGCCCTTCCAGCCCAGCTTCATGAACTGGTCGTAGCGCAGACGCGGCAACGCGCCACGAAGCCACACGAAGAAGGTGATGAAGAGCTGCACCTTGATGATGAACCAGACCGGTCCAAGCCACGGATTATTGAGCGGTTCAATCAAATTGAACGGCCAAATCGGCAAGTACCCGCCCATAAACAAGGTTGTCGCAATCGCCGACACTGTCGCCATGTTGATGTACTCGGCGAGGAAGTAGATCGCGTATTTGAACCCGGAGTACTCGGTGATGTAGCCCGAAACCAGCTCCGACTCAGCCTCAGGTAGGTCGAATGGTGCACGGTTCGTTTCGCCGACCATCGAGATCACATAGACAGCGAAGGCGGGCAGCAGGACCAGCCAGTTCCAGTTCTGCAGGCCAATATTCAAACCAAAGGGTTGAACCGGGAGCGCCTGAGCTTGCACGATCTGACCGGTCGACATCGAACCGGTGTACAAGAAGACCGACACCAGGGCCAGCCCCATCGCGACTTCGTAGGAGATCATCTGTGCGCTCGACCGCAGCGCGCCCAGCAGCGAATACGGGGAGTTCGACGACCAGCCGGCCAGGACGAAACCGTAGATCGCCACCGACGTCACCGCCAACATCACCAAGACGCCCACCGGCAAATCCGTGGCCTGCAGCAACGTCGTAACACCGAAGATCTCAACTTGACCACCGAACGGAATCACCACCCAGGCGGTGAAGGCCGCAGTGCCAGCAATCAGCGGGGCGACGACGAATAGCACCCGGTCGGCCATCGACGGGATGAAGTCCTCTTTGAAAAGACACTTCATGCCATCAGCAAGGGCCTGCCCTAAACCGAAGGGGCCGTTCATGATCGGGCCGAGCCGGTGCTGCATCTTGCCCAACACTCGACGTTCAAACCAGACGTTGAAAATAGTCCAGGTCAGCAACAAGACGATCAGCACGATCACCTTGAGCAACATCAGCCACCACGGATCGTTCATTCTTCACCTCCATGGGCCAAAGCCACATCGTCACCGTGAGCCGCTCCGATCTCGCCCAAGGGTGCCCCAGGAGAGTTCATCGGAACCCATACGGTGTTCGCCGCCATGCCGTCGGTGATCTCTACCGGCAGCTGATACCAGGCGTCACCACGACGAAGCTCCAAGAGCTCGCCGTTCGCGACCCCCACCTTCTGAGCCAGATCCGGATTCACCCGGGCCACACTCGGACGAGCCGTGGCGGCAAGCGCTGACTCTCCGTCTTGGCCTCGACCGCCATCCAACAGCTCACGCCACGTGGCCAATTTCGCCGGAACGCCCTCTGACTCCACCTCGGGCGAGTGGTCGAACCAGATTCGTCCGCCCTGTGTGCCGTCGGGAATCTGCTGATCCCAGACGCCGAGCTCGGTGAGTTCGGCCAACGCCTCTGCGGCGGTACGCACGCCTAGCGGCTGCTCCATGGCATCGGCGAGCGCCGCCAGGACCCGCAAGTCCGTCATCGGCGCATTCACCTGTTTGACGACCTTATTCACCCGCCCGGGGCGATGCTCCCAGTTCAGGAAGGTACCGGCGTGCTCCTCAAGCAGGGCCACCGGGAAGACCACATCAGCAGCATCGGTCACTGCGGAACGGCGCGTCTCCAGCGAAACAACGAAGTCGGCCTGTTCCAGCGCTTCACGGAAGAGCTCGGCGTCAACGAAGTCCGTGGCCTCCACGCCGGCGACCAGCAGCGCGTCCAGCTCCCCCGAAGCCGTCGCCGCGACGATTCCACCGGCATCAAGCCCAGCCAATGGGGGAAGTGACGAGACTCCCCAATGAGCGGCGACATCCACGCGGGCGGCCACATCGGATACCGGTCGGGCTCCGGGCAACAAGCCCGGCAGACAACCAGCTTCGATCGCCCCCCGGTCTCCGGCACGACGCGGAATCCAGGCGAAACGTGCCTTGCTCGCGTTGGCCTGGTCGACTACGGCAGCGAAGGCCCCTTCGACCAAGGCCGCACGCTCCCCGACCAAGATCACATCATCGGCGCCAAGTTTCAGGTCGGCCACCGCCGACTCTTCATCGCCAGGCACCGTCGCGATCAAGGACGCGTTCAGCTTGCTGTTGCCGTAGCTCAGGAACGGCGCAATCGCGATCACTTCCAGGCCGCGTTTGCGCACCGCCTTGCGTAGCCGCAGGAAGATCAGCGGCGACTCGTCCTCGGGCTCGAAGCCGACCAAGACGACGCGCTTGGCCTTCTCCAGGTCAGCGAAAGTTATGCCCTGGCCGAGCTGGCGTCCAGCAACCTGAGTCGCAAGGAACTCGGCCTCCTGCGCGCCCATCGGGCGGGAACGGAAGTCCACATTGTTCGTCCCCAAAACCACCCGGGCGAACTTGGCATAGCCGTAAGAATCCTCCAAGGTCAGTCGACCGCCGGTGAGGACGCCCACGTTCTTGCCCGCAGCAGTCAACCCCGCAACCGCAGCATCGATGGCTTCCGGCCACGATGCCTCACGCAGCTCGCCATCCTCGCGAATCAGCGGACGCACCAGACGGTCCTCGCCACGCCCGGAGACGAAAGCGAATCGACCTTTGTCGCAGTTCCACTCCTCATTGATCTCGGGAGCCTCACCTGCCAAGCGGCGCCGAACCACACCGTGCCGGTGATCAATCCGCAGCTGGCAGCCCGCCGCACAGTGCTCACAGGTTGCCATGGTGGAGACCAAGTCGAATGGTCGACTCTGGAAGCGGTAGGCCGCGGACGTCAACGCACCGACCGGACAAATTTGGACCACGTTGCCCGAGAAATAGGAATCGTAGGGCTGGTCGGCGTAACGCCCCACCTGCTGCAACGCCCCACGCTCAACCAAAGTAATGAATGGATCTCCGGCGATCTGGTCGGAGAAACGGGTGCACCGTGCGCACAACACGCACCGTTCGCGATCCAGCAAGATCTGAGCCGAAATAGACACTGGCTTGGGATAAGTGCGCTTCACGCCTTCATAGCGCGACTCGCCTCGGCCATTACCCAATGCCTGGTTTTGCAGCGGGCATTCCCCGCCCTTGTCGCAGATCGGGCAATCCAGCGGGTGATTGATCAGCAACAGCTCGAGGATTCCTCGCTGTGCCTTTTCGGCAACCTCGGAACTCTTCTGCGTTTTGATCTGCATCCCTGGAGCGACCTCAAGAGTGCATGACGCCTGAGGCTTCGGGAATCCGCGGCCGTTGCCGGCGTCTGGAACCTCGACCATGCACTGACGGCAGGCACCCACCGGATCCAACAAGGGATGGTCACAGAACCGCGGAATCGCGATCCCGATTTTCTCGGCTGCCCGAATGGCCAAAGTGCCCTTCGGCACGCTGACCTCGATCCCGTCGATGGTCAAGGTGACGGTCTCTACCGGCGCCGGAGCCTGATCGGCCTTGGCCACCACGCTCATGCCTGGGCCTCCTTCGTCTCGCTCGCTCCAACGGTGTACTTCGCGGGCACCTTGAACAGCGCACTGCGCTCATAAGGGAAAAGCTCCCAGGCTGGGGTGGTGTAACCCGCTTCGAACTCGCCCCGGAAGTGTCGAACAGCACTGGTCACACAGGCGACCGCACCGTCAGCAAGCGCGCAGAAAGACTTGCCGCCGATGTTGCTCGACACGTCGAGCAGCTTGTCGACATCGCCCTCAACCGCCTCGCCCGCCTCGAACTTACGCAACAGCTGTACCAGCCACCAGCTGCCTTCACGACAGGGAGTGCATTTGCCACACGACTCGTGCTTGTAGAACTCCATCCACCGCAGCGTGGTGCGAACCACCGATGTGGTCTCATCAAAGATCTGCAAAGCCTTGGTGCCCAACATGGTGCCTGCACCGGCCATCCCCTCATAGTCGAGAGGAACGTCGAGCTGCTCGGGAGTCAGGATCGGCGTGGACGAACCACCCGGCGTCCAGAACTTCAACGTGTGGCCTTTACGAATGCCGCCGGAAAACTCCAACAGTTCACGCAAGGTGATACCTAACGGAGCTTCGAACTGTCCCGGACGGGCCACATGGCCGCTCAGGGAGTAGATCGTGAAGCCCTTCGACTTCTCGGTGCCCATCGAGGAATACCATTCCGGGCCGTTGAGCAGGATCGACGGCACGCTCGAAATCGACTCGACGTTGTTGATCACCGTGGGCGAGGCGTAGAGACCTGCAATCGCCGGGAATGGCGGACGCAGGCGAGGCTGGCCACGGAATCCCTCCAGCGAATCGAGCAGCGCTGTTTCCTCGCCACAGATGTAGGCACCAGCTCCGGCGTGAACGATGATGTCCAGGTCATAGCCAGAACCGAAGATGTTCTTGCCCAAAAATCCTGCCGCGTACGCCTCAGCGACGGCGGCTTGTACCCGACGGTACACATGCAGCACCTCACCACGGATGTACACAAAAGCGGTATGGCAACCAATGGCATAGGAAGCGATGATCATGCCTTCGACCAGCGTGTGTGGGCTGGCCATCAGCAGCGGCATGTCCTTGCAGGTGCCCGGTTCGGACTCGTCGCCGTTCACCACCAAATACTTGGGATTCGGGTTGTCCTTCGGCACGAAGCTCCACTTCATGCCCGTCGGGAAGCCTGCACCACCGCGTCCACGGAGCCCAGAATCCTTGACGATTCCGGTCACTGCTTCGGGGGCCATCTTCAGTGCTTTGGCTGCCGCCTTGTAGCCGTCAGCGGCCCGGTAGGCGTCGATCTTCCAGGACTTCTCGGTGCCCCAGCGTGCGCTGAGGATCGGGGTCAACTTGTCGGTCATCAGGCCTTCCCACCCTTCGGGGCTGCCCAGCCTTTTTCCTCGGCAACCGATTTGCCGAGCAGGGAAGCTTCTCCGGCACTGGGGCCCTCGTCGGCTCGCCCATCCGGGAAGCCAGCCAAAACCCGTTCTGCGTCCCGCCAGCTCGTGATCGTGGCACCACGGGTGGAGCTGACCTCTTTCCCAGCGGCGAGATCGTCAAGCAGCTTCTCGGCTTTGTCCACCGTCATGTTGTCCATGAACTCCCAGTTGACCATCAACACTGGGGCGAAATCGCAGGCGGCATTACATTCCAGCCGCTCCAAGGTGAACGTGCCATCAGGAGTGGTCTGGTCAGGTTCGATACCGAGTTTCTCCGAAACGGCGGCCAGCACAGCGTCACCGCCCATCACCGCACACAGCGCCGTGGTGCACACCCCGATGTGGTGGGTTCCCACCGGGTGGCGACGGTACATCGTGTAGAAGGTGGCGACTCCCGATACCTGGGCGGCGGTAATCCCGAGGATCTCAGCACAGGCTTCGATCCCGGCCGGCGAAATCCGTCCGTCCACGCTCTGTACCAGATGCAGCATCGGCATGAGTGCGGAACGGGCATGCGGATAGCGCCCCGCCAATTCGCGCAACTCGGCCATGGTGGCCTGGTCGATATTGGTGCTGGTATCGGTCATATCCACCGATCCGGACTCGGGGAAATTGGACGTGAAATCGTGACCGCTCATCGGTCAACGCCTCCCATCACGGCATCGATCGAACCGACCGCGACCACGATGTCGGCGATCATGCCGCCCTCGCATTGGATCGGAATGGACTGAATGTGGTTGAACCCAGGATCACGCATGTGGACTCGGAAGGGCTGCGTTCCGCCATCGGACACCACGTGACAGGCCAGCTCGCCTTTCGGGCTCTCGATCGGCACATAGGCCTGGCCAGCAGGAACTGAGAAGCCCTCGGTGACGAGCTTGAAGTGATGGATCAAAGCCTCCATCGACTCCCCCATGATGTGCTTGATGTGCTCATGGGAGTTGCCCTGCCCATCGGGACCGATGGCCAGCTGTGCGGGTCCGGCAATCTTCGGATCGTCAACCATCACCGGATCGCCGACCGACGCATCGAGACGGTCCGCGCACTGCTTCAAGATCTTTACCGACTCCCACATCTCCGCCAGGCGCACCCGGAAGCGGCCGTAGGCGTCGGGGGTGTCCCACGTGATGACGTCGAAGTCATAGTTCTCATAGCCGCAATACGGCATTTCCTTGCGCAGATCCCAGGCATAACCTGCGCTGCGCAGCATCGGCCCCGTTACGCCGAGTGCGAAGCAGGCGCTGAGATCCTGGAAAGCGATGTTCTTCATTCGTGCCTTGAAGATCGGATTCTCATTGCACAACTCGGCCAACTCGGGAAGATGCTTCTCCAGCCAGGTGATGAGGTCACGAAGCTGAGCAATGCCCGTTTCCGGCATGTCGTTGGCGACTCCGCCGGGTCGGACATAGGCATGGTTCATCCGCAGACCGGTCAGCGCTTCGAGGAAGTCCAGGACCATCTCGCGCTCTCGGAACGCCACCGTCATCACGGTGGTGGCGCCGATCTCCATGCCGCCGGTGCCCAGGGCCACCAGGTGGGAGGAAATCCGGTTCAGTTCCATCACCAAAACGCGAATGTCACTGGCGCGTTCGGGAATCTGGTCTTCGATTCCCAGCAGCCGTTCAACGGCCAGGCAGTAGGCCACTTCGTTGAACAGCGGCGTCAGATAGTCCATCCGAGTCACAAAGGCGCAGCCTTTGGTCCAGGAGCGGTACTCCATGTTCTTTTCGATGCCGGTATGCAGAAAGCCGATACCGGGGCGAATCTTCGACACCGTTTCGCCGTCGCATTCCACCATCAGGCGCAAAACGCCGTGAGTGGAGGGATGCTGCGGACCCATGTTGATGACGAGAGTCTCGTCTTCGCGGGTGGCCTGCTCGGCAGCGATCTCGGCCCAGTCGCCGCCCATCGCGGTGTAGATGGCGCCTTCGGCGACGTCCTCATCGCTTCCGGCGTAGATGTCGCTGTCTTCCCTCATCGGTCAGCCCCTCCGCTCGTCTACCGGGGGCACAACCGCGCCCTTGAACTCGATCGGGATGCCGCCCAGCGGGTAGTCCTTGCGCTGGGGGAACCCCACCCAGTCGTCGGGCATCAAGATTCGGGTCAGGTGGGGATGTCCATCGAAAATCACCCCGAACATGTCCCAGGTTTCCCGTTCGTGCCAGTCGGCGGCCGGATAAGTCGCCACCACGCTGGGCACGTGAGGATCGGCGTCGGGGCAGGTGACCTCCAGCCGCAACCGACGCTTATGCGTCATCGACTGCAGGTGATACACCACGTGGAATTCGGCGTCCGCATCATGGGGGTAGTGGACGCCCGATACTGAAGCGCAAAACTCGAAACGCAACCACGCGTCATCGCGCAGCGCCTGCACGGTTTCGACGAGCTTTTCGCGCGGAACATAGAACGTCAGTTCGCCGCGATCAACCACAACCATGGTGACCGACCCCGGCACCAACTCGGTCAAGCGGTCATAGATCTCGTCGAAGTAGGAACCGAAAGGCTGCTCGGAAGCGGTCGGCGTGTATCGGGGCCGGATCAGTCCGCTGTACCCCGACGTGTCACCGGTGCCTTCGGTCCACATGCCCTTGCGTACCGAGACTGGCTTGGCCAGTTCGGCGTCATGATCAGCGCTGACGACCTCGGCAGAGCCCTCAGCGGGAAGCTTGTCGCTCATCGCATGAGCCCTTTCATCTCCTGGGTCGTCGCCGCGGTCAGTGCGGCGGCCTCATCGGCCTCCCGGATCGCCACCGCGTGCGCACCGATTGGTCGCTTGGAGACGATCTGCTCGCGAAGCTTGAAAATCGCATCGATCAGCATGTCGGGACGCGGCGGGCAACCGGGGACGTAGATGTCTACCGGGACCAGGTGATCGGCGCCCTGCACGATTGCGTAGTTGTTGAACATGCCACCACTAGAGGCGCAGACCCCCATCGCCAAGACCCACTTTGGTTCGGGCATTTGGTCGTAGATCTGTCGCATCACCGGGGCCATCTTCTGGCTGAGACGTCCCGAGACGATCATCAGGTCGGCCTGACGCGGCGAGGCGCGGAAGACTTCCTGGCCCCAGCGAGCCGCGTCGAAGCGCGGAGTGCCGAAGCTCATCATCTCGATCGAGCAACAGGCCAGCCCGAATGTGGCTGGCCACAGCGAAGCCGAACGCATCCAGCCGAAGATTCCTTCGACGGTGGTCAGCATCACACCTTCGGGAATTTGGTCCTCGATACCCATTCTGTGCAGCCTCTCTCTCAGTCCCACTCCAGGCCGCCGCGACGCCAGACATAGGCGTACGCGATGAACACTGTCGCCACAAAGGCCATCATTTCCACCAGTGCGAACAGGCCGAACCTGTTGAACGTCACCGCCCACGGGTACAAGAAGACGGTTTCAATGTCGAAGATGATGAAGAGCATCGCGACCAAGTAGTACTTCACGGGGAAGCGTCCGCCGCCTGTCGGCTGCGGGGTCGGATCGATTCCACATTCGTAGGATTCGTATTTGCGACGGTTCCAGCGGCGAGGGCCAATGACGACACTCGCCACCACCATCGCAGCCATCAACGCTCCGCCGAGAACCATCAGCACCACAATGGGGAGATAGGGGTTCATCGAGCCTCGCTTCCTTGGGTCAACGCCATCATCGGCATTTCTCTCATGCTGAGGGTGCCACCTTCGTAAGGGTAGTCAGCACCATGTCCATCCAATCACCGCCGCGTGTGTCATAAAGATGTGACAGAAGCTTCATGGTGAAGCGCATCAAAGTCGGGCGCGGCAGCCCGTATTTGGTGCAGACGTGCATCACCTGGGGGTGTTCGATCAACGACACGAACACTTGGCCCAATCGGAAGTATCCGCCCCACTCGTCTTTCAGCCGGGTTTGATAGCCCCGCAATGCGGCCTCGGCTCCCGGTGTACCGAAACCACGAAATCGCGCGTCAGCAATGGCATCGGCGGCCATTTCGCCGGCCTCCATGGCGTACGGAATGCCTTCACCATTGAACGGCGAAACCATCCCTCCCGCATCGCCGACCAACAGCAGACCGCGGGAGTAGGCCGGCTGCCGGTTGAAGCTCATCGGCAGCGCCGCACCCTCAATCGGTCCGATCTGATTCTCTGGCCGAAAGCCCCATTCTTCGGGGGTACCGGCCAGCCATTGCGTCAACATCTTGCGATGGTTGAGGCTTGCCGACTCGGCTTTGGAACGGACTGTGCCCAAACCCACGTTCACTCGTCCATCGCCCAGACCAAAGACCCACCCATAGCCGGGCAGGAGATTGGACTTGCCGGGTTCGCCGTCCCACAGTTCAAGCCAGGATTCGATGTGGTCGTCGTAGCTGCGCGGGGATTCGAAGTAGGCCCGCACGGCCACGCCCATCGGACGATCGGAACGTTTGGTGATTCCCATT
>CAYWIN010000040.1:1033-12014 GCA_964458365.1 uncultured Propionibacteriaceae bacterium | reverse complement strand
CGCATGCCTTTGGTCAACGATTCCGCCACGTTCTCCGCTGCTTGCCGCCAAACGGCGCAGTTGAGAAACATCGCATCGCCGTCTTTCCACTCACCGCTATTGCGGTCATAGGTGCGAGGCGTGGAGGCGACTGTGAAGTTCGCCACCGGAGCCCCGGACGGGGTGAAGCGCAGTTCCGGGTCGGCAGTGAGATTGCCGACCAGGGTGATGATGGTCTCGCCAGCCATAGGGATGTCTTTCGATCGGACTTAACGGTTACCCCGCCAAGGCTGCCAGGTCACACTGACGCTTGGTGAGGGATTTCCGCGTTTCAGTGAAGATCGGGGCGGATAACCTTCGTCCGCATGATCTGTTCGTTCAAAGTGAACTGACGATCCAGCTCCTTCACCACATCGGACTCAGCGGTCAGATTGATGACGGCGTAGATGCCTTCGGACTTTTTACGGATGTCATAGGCCAACCGGCGGCGACCCCAGACATCAATGTTGTCCACTGTGCCACCGGCTTTGGTCATTGCGGCCAACGGCTTATCTAGTAGGCCGTTCACCTGTCGATCGTCGACGTCGGGATCAATGATCACCACGACTTCGTATGAACGCATACGCGAACTCCACCTCCTCTGGTCTTGAGCGGCTACGGGAAGGTCCCGTAGCAGGAGGGCGTATCCCGGTCGTCAAGGTGACGACCGAAGAGCAATGCTATCGAAGGTCAGCTCCTGAGAGCTAATCGCAACTTTTCAGCGCCTGACGATCTTGGCGCCCGAGGTCTTCACCACGGTGCGGAAGCCATCTTTGCTGAAGGTTGCCACTGCCCGAACCTTCTTGCCACGCAAAGCTTTTGTGAGCTTCACGGAGGTCTTGGTTGCGCCCGCAATGGCCTTGCCATTGGCCGTCCACTGGTATCGCACCGTGACGCCAGCCGCGACCGGCTTCACCAGTCGCACGCCCAGGCGTTTCCCCACCTTGGCCTTACCCACCAGCTTCAGCGCCGAATGCGGGGCCTTAGGCAAAGTCCGTACTGGAATGTTCGCATCAGTGACCGCGCTGCCGCTAGCAATCGGGAGGTAGCCCTCGCTACGCCCGTTGTAGCCGTAGTTCGTCTGAGCGAAAAGTGCCTTCTGAGCGGCTGTCGCAGGGAAGACAGAGGGCGAGGCCACTAACTGATCACCCTGGTCGAAGCCCTGAACGTTGGTGAGTGTGTAAGTGCCGTCTGCGGTCGTCCACACGCAGTTGGGTGCCTGGCCGTTGATGGTGGTGTCACCACCTTCACAGACCTTCAGGCCGGCGGCACGAACACCATCAAGGGTGACGACGCCAGAGACCGTTGCGCCAGTGCTGGTTTCGGCGTGGGCAGGTGCGGCAGCGCCCAAGGCCAATCCCAGGCCGAGAACTGCGGTCACAGAGACAGCCTGGAGGCGCCTCCAAAACGGTGCACGAACGCTCATTGACATACTCAACTTCCCCCGATCGTCACTCGTCAGCGCACTATCACGCTGGTCCCCCCGAGCAAACGTCCCCATTAGAGTGACGCAAAGTAAGGCATCTCGCAACCCAAACGGCAGATGGCAGGCAGGAATACCTAGCCAGCTTCGCCTATCGCGCGACCTTCTTGGTCTTGGCTGAAACTACCGATTTCGCGTAGTAGCCGGGCTTGGTGCCACTCACTTTCACCGTGATTCGCTTTCCTCGATAGCTCTTCACCACCGCCAAGCTGGACTTGGTGGCACCCCGGATCGCCCGGCCACCCACATACCACTGGTAGGTCAGCTTTACGGGGGCGGGCCGCCAACTGCCCGGCTTCACGGTGAGCTTGCGGCCTACCTTGGCCTTGCCGGAAATCTTCGGCACGGTGGACGACAAGGTGCCCGGAGTAGCGAGTCGGAAATCAACACCTTTGAGGTCGATTCCGGCCACCAGCGAACCTCTGATGACATTTGATGTGCGGTTGAGACCAGCAGCCCACGCGGTGTATTCGCCGGCAGGAGCGAGCAACCAGTATTTGCCGTTGGTGTCGCTGGTGGTCAGACACTTCGTCGCCGACACACAGATCTTCGCGCCTGCGACTGGGCGGTTCACCCAGTCGGTCACGGTGCCTTCAACCAGAACCCCCGCCGGGCGGGTCAGGAAGAAATCGATGGTTTCGTCACGTCCGGGAACCGCGTCTCCCCAAATGAGGCTCGAGGTGCTTCCGTCTGCACCCTCTGCGCGTGCTTGGTAACTGCCTTTCGGTAAGGCCACCGAATATCGCCCCTGAGAATCGGTGCTCGCCACGCAGACTTTCGCTCGGACCGGTGTTGGTTCGACGCACACTTTGGCCGCCACCGCGGGGTTGCCCCGCCAGTCGGTGATCTGCCCGGAGAACACCGGACCTGTGGCCGTGAGCCTGACATTCGCTCCAGAAGCCGATACCGAAATCGCAGTGATCTGCGCCTCGTTGTAGCCCGGTGCAGTGACAGTGATTGAGCCCGTTGATCCGCGCGATGCCACCGTCACATGTGTCTGATAGCGGCCATCGGCGCCGGTCAGCACGATTGGCTGATCTTCCCCACCGTTGATCGCCGCACCCCGGACCGGGTCGCCCAAAATGTTCGTCACTCTGCCGCTGACCAGCGGGTAACCCGTGACGTCGAAATTGACACCAGCGACGGTGCTGCCCTCGTCAACTTCCACGTCTTGGAAGTAGTCAGCCCGGGGGAACAAGGACCTTTGGACATCAACGGGAAACAGCGAAGGCCGGAACATCGGCTTGCCGCCCTTGTCCCAGCCCTTGACACCGGTCAGTGTGTATTGCCCATTGGCCACCGTTGTGGCGCAGTTTGCCTTTGGGTCTTCTGGCCCTGCCCCTTCGCAAACTTTCGCACCTGGGACGCCTTGCCCGTCGACTCTTACGGTGCCTGTCACCGTCGCGCCGACTCGGGTCGTCGAGTGCGCGGGCTGCGCGCTGGTAACGATCAGTCCAATCATCACCAGGACTGCGATCGCCACCTCTGCGAGGCGCGTCCGCATCGTATGCCTGAGAAGGTCGTTCAAATTCACGTCATCCCCCGATGGTCCGCTAAGAGCGTCCGAGTACGTCTGTTTGCCGATAGACGTCCCCATTAGGGTGACGCAGCCCGACGGGTCACGCAACTGTCAAGCGCCAGGTTTCCGAAGTTTTGAATCGTGCAAAAAGGCGGTGAGCACGGGAAATGCGGACGCAGGGTCGTACAAAACGTGGCACACACCACGACGAGATTGAGCCACCGGACACCCCATCGCACGCGCGAATTGCCGAACTCGAAAGAGGTACAGGTTGATGACGTTCAGTGGTGTTGGCGCGGGAGCCCTAGCTCAAGGCGCAACGGATCGGGAACCTTTCCCAATAAGCCCAGATGAGCGATCAGTTGCAGGTAATTCACCCGAAGTGCCGCCGAGGGATGATGCTCGCCACTGAGCCAGCCTTGCGCCGTCGTTGCGGGCACTCCGGCGAGGCGGGCGACAGCACGAATAGAAAGATGACGCGCAAGTCTCGCCTCGTTGACTAACGTGGCAAATTCTGTCCAGACCACCTCGGTGGGCATGTCAACATTGTCTCAGCTATTTGATCTGAACGCGGGAACTCAAGCGGTTTCAGTCTTGGTCCAGCCACAGCCCGGGATGGATGTGAGCAGAAAGCCCGAGATGCTCCACCAATGCTTGGAATTTCGGACGCAGCGCGGGAGTAGGGAAATGCCTTCCCTGAAGCCATCCCTGCATCGTTGACGCAGGGACGCCGCACAATCGTGCGGCGCCTCGCACCGAGAGGTGGCGATCAAGTCGAGCCTGGTTCACCAATGCGACCATCTCCACACGAGTAGGCCGATTCTGCACTTTGCTCCTGTATGGGGTGATTCAGGCTTAGTTTGCACCAATCCCGAAGAGAATACGTGGTGCAGGCACTGGACCAATCCAGCGGCCAGCCGCCGCATCAGTCGCGTCATCGATCACCGCCATGACCGAACCCCTCGCGGACCAATGCGTATGCACCAGAGTCCCCCCGGCCTGACACCAGTGCCTGCGGCACTAGTCAACGCCACAAAGAGCCGAAGTTAGATGCTTGCCCAGTGGGTTCGTACGGACTCGTACACCGATTCTCTAGAAACGAGCCCACGTGCGGTATCCGCCATCGACGTTGCGCACCTTTCGTCCTAGTTGATCAAGCATCCGAGTGGCGATGTAACCGCGCATACCAACTTGGCAAAGCACCATCGCGTTCGCTTGAACTTCGTCGAGTCGTTCACGCAATTCGTCAACCGGAATATTGACCGCACCCGGCACGGAGCCCCGACCAAATTCTCCGGGAGTACGCACATCAATCAATTGAACGCCGCGTGCAACTTCGGCTTCGACTTCATGCCATTGAATCGAATCAACGAAGCCGTCGCGGAGATTTTCTGCCACGTAACCCAGCATGTTGACCGGGTCCTTTGCAGAACTGAACTGAGGCGCATAAGCCAACTCAAGGTCCACCAACTCCGAGGCAAGAATTCCGCCGCGCATTGCTGTCGCAATCACGTCAATACGCTTGTCAACCCCGTCAACACCGACCCCTTGAGCGCCAAGAATCGCGTCAGATTCAGCGTCAATGACCAGCTTCAAACTCATCGATGCGGCGCCGGGGTAGTAGCCGGCATGGCTTGCCGGGTGGGTATGGATCACCCGGATCGCACGACCTGCGGCCACCGCACGCTTCTCCGTCCATCCGGTAGCAGCTGCGCTCAGCCCGAAAGCACCCACAACCGCAGTGCCCAGCACGGTATTTGCCGAAACGTTGCGTCCGGCAATCACATCGGCAACCAGGCGCCCATGCCGGTTCGCCGGACCAGCAAGCGGCACCATGGCCGGATCACCAGTGATGGCGTCCCGCTTCACAACGGCGTCACCAACGGCGTAGATGGACGGATCCGACGTGCGCTGCTGCGCATCAACGACGATGCCGCCGCGCTCGGAGACCTCCAGACCCGCAGCCTGAGCCAGGCTCGACTCGGGGCGCACACCAATCGCCGCGATCACGAGTTCTGCAGGCAGGGTGCGTCCGTCAGACAGCGTGACCTGATGAGCATCGATCTGGGTCACCGACGCCCCGGTGATCACTTCAACCCCGTGAGCGACGAGATGCTTTTCGACCAGGGCGGCCATTTCGACGTCCAGCGGCGCCATGATCTGGCCGGCAAGCTCCACGATGGCAGTCTTCAGGCCGCGCTCGATCAGGTTCTCGGCGAGCTCGATGCCGATGAAACCGCCACCCATGATGACGGCGGAGGGTTCTTCGGTGGTGAGTGCTGCGGTCACAGCTTCGGCCATCGCGTCGGTATCGGCGATATTGCGCAGGCTCAGCGCACGCTCAACCCCGGGGATGGGTGGCACGAACGGGGCTGCTCCGGGAGCGAGAATCAGGTTGTCGTAGGTCTCGGTGTACTCCGTGCCGGATTCGAGATCACGGACGGTGACCGTCTTCGCTTCCCGATCAATAGCGGTCGCTTCGGAGTTCACCCGGACGTCCAGGTTGAACCGACTCTTCAAGCTCTTGGGGGTCTGAAGCAACAGGTCCTGGCGGCGAGCGATTGTCCCGCCCACGTAATAGGGCAGACCGCAGTTGGCAAAGGAGACGTAGCCCGACCTCTCCAGCACCACGATCTCGGCATTCTCGTCCAACCGGCGCAACCTGGTTGCTGCGGACATTCCGCCCGCAACCCCTCCCACGATCAATGTCTTCATGGTCGAGATCATACCCCCGGGGGTATCTACGTGGTCAACTCTGCACGCTAGGAACGTGGACGGCCCGCGCGGGCATACATCTCGTCCACCAACTGCGCGAAACGCCGCTCGACCTCTTTGCGCTTCACCTTCAACGTGGGAGTCAACATGCCATTCTCCTGAGTGAAACCATCCAGGAGTACCCGCAGATCACGAATCTGCTCATGGGTAGGCAACTTCTCGGTCAATGCCGACATCCGCCGCTTGATCTCGGCAATCACGTCGGGGTTGGCCAGCAGCTCCTCGCGCCGCGCCCAGGTCAGCTGCAGCTGTTTGCCGATTTCGTCCAAATGCGGCAACGACGGCGAGATCAGCAAGGTGAGATAGGGCCGGTTGTCGCCCAACAGGAGCGCGTACTCGAACAAGGGATCGGAGGCCAGCAGGCTCTCGATGGGCGCTGGGGCCACGTTCTTGCCGTTGCTGGTGACGATGATGTCCTTGATTCGGTCGGTGATCATCAAGTGATCGCCGTCATAGGCACCAACATCGCCGGTGTGCAGCCAGCCGTCAATCACGGTTGTTGCGGTCTCGTCGGGGCGATTCCAGTAGCCCAGCATCACATTCGGGCCGCGGTAGAGAATCTCGCCGTTGTCGGCAATCTTCACCTCGCCACCGAGCATGACCTTTCCCACATTGCCGAAGGAGTAATCGCTAGGAGGCGGGAACGTCACCAGCGGGGACGCCTCGGTAAGGCCATAGCCGGTCAGGACCAACATGCCGCAGCCGTAGAAGAACTCTTCGACGTCTTGACGCATCGGGGCACCGCCACAAGCGAGCACCTTCTTCGGCCCGCCCATCGCGTCGCGGACCGAATGCAGCACCAACTTGTCGGCGAGGTTTAGCCGGATGGTCAACCAACGACTTGGCTGGTCCCCTGCCCGCAAAACGTCGTGGTAGTGAGCACCCGTCTTGAGCGCCCAGGCCATGATTCTGGTCTTCAGCGGGCTGCCCGCGACCTTCTCTTTCGCCGTGTTGAAGACCTTCTCGTACAGCCGGGGCACACTCACCAGCAAGGTGGGTTTGGCCATCACCAGCTGCTCGGCCACCTGGCGGGCGTCCGGCACGTAACTGTTCAAGCAGCCGTTCGCCAGCACCATGTACGTCCAGGCGCGCTCCAACGCATGGCTCAGCGGCAGGAAACACAAGGAGACGTCGCCGGGTCCAATCCGGAAATATCGGTTCAAGACCGCCACCTGATGGACGAAACCTCGGTGGCTCAACATCACACCCTTGGGATCGCCGGTCGTTCCCGAGGTGTAGATGATCGTGGCAACATCGTCGGGGCTGATCGCGGCCGTCCGGGCATCTACCTCGGAGAAATCACTCGGGGCCTGGGCCAGTTCGGTATCAAGATCGGCCACTCCCTCGGTGGGAAGCAGCGCAATCACATCGGTCAGCTCAGGCAGATCGCTGCGAACCTCGTCGACGATCGCCGCTTCCCGGGCGCCTGCAACAAAGATCAGCCGAGTACCCGAGTCGGCCAAGATATGCCGGGCCTGCTCGGCGGTATTCGTCACGTATAGCGGAACGGAAACCAGCCCGGCCGAGGCACAAGCCAAGTCCACCAGGGTCCATTCCGGCCGATTGGACGAAAAAAGCGCCACTCGGTCGCCCACAGCTAGTCCGCGACGAATCAGGCTGGCCGCAAGGGCCTGCACTTGTTCGTGTAACGCCACATAAGTCGTGGTTTGCCAGTCATGTCCGTCATGAATGCGGACAGCTGGCTCCGCGCCGAACCTGGCCACCGACCTGGCAAAAAGACCGGCCAGGTGCGTTGCCTCCATTGCTGCTCCTTCTTCGCCCTACACCTAAGTTACTACTCCGTAGGTAACCGCACGAGTCCGTAACTTTCACCGAGTCCGGCGAGCTGGCCAGGGTCTTCCCTCAACAGCCAACCTCGCCGTGCCTACACTGATCGACATGCTTCTCGGTGCCCATGTTGATGCCACTGACCCCCTTAACCAAATCCAAGATTTGGGCGGCCAAGCCGTGCAGATTTTTCTCGGCGAACCACAGGGGTGGAAAGGCCCATCGGTGGCCTATCCCGGCGGTGCCGCGGCCTTGCGCGCCGACGCCGAAAACGCCGGAATCCGCATCTACGTCCACGCCCCCTACGTGCTCAATGTGGCCAGCACCAACAACCGGGTCCGGATCCCCAGCCGTCAGCAATTACAAAAGCAGGTCAACCTCGCCGCCGAGATCGGGGCCGCCGGAGTGATCGTCCACGGAGGTCATGTCAGCGCGAATGATGACCCGGCCGTGGGCTTCGACAACTGGCGCAAGGCCGTGGACGGCCTGAACAGCGAAGTGCCGGTGCTGATCGAAAACACTGCTGGCGGGGCGCATGCGATGGCGCGCACCTTGGAGCGGCTCGCTCGCCTCTGGGAGGCGATCTCGGAGTCCCCCAATGCCGACCAGATCGGGTTCTGCCTCGACACCTGCCATGCCCATGCCGGCGGAAATGAGCTCGTCGGACTGGTCGAGCGCATCATGGCGATCACCGGACGGATCGACCTCGTGCATGGCAACGATTCCCGCGATGCGTTCGATTCTGGCGCCGATCGTCACGCCAATCTGGGCCTAGGTCACTGTGACCCAGACGGGCTCGCAGAGGTCTTCACGCAGGCAGGTGCGCCGATCATCCTGGAGACCCCCGGTGAGGTCAATGCGCGCCGCGCCGATCTGGAATGGATCCGAAAGATACCCCGGCAGGCATAAAAAGGCCCGAAAAAACAAGGGCAAAAGGTATCGCCACCGGGGTTTCGGTCAGCTACCCTCCACGGAATGAGTACGAGCATCTACATCGCCTCCCCTGAGGGACGCGTGGGCAAGTCGATGGTGGCCCTCGGAATGATCGAGGCGCTTACCCGCACGGTGAGCACAGTCGGAGTCTTCCGACCGATCGTTCGCGCCGGTGCTGCAGATGCCATCTTGAACACCCTGCTCGCCGAGCCGAGCGTCAACCAAAGCTACGACGAAGCTGTGGGCGTCACCTATGACGACATCCGAGCCAACTCTGAGGCTGCCCTGGCGACGTTGGTGGACAAGTACGCCAAGATCCGCGAAGCCCACGATGCTGTGGTCATTCTGGGCTCGGACTACACCGACATTTCGTCGGGCACCGAACTGACGTTCAACGCCCGAGTCGCCGCAAACCTCAACGCGCCCGTCTTGCTTGTCGTTTCCGGGACTGGACGCGACGCGGCAACGGTGAAGTCGGCCGCCGTGTCGGCAATGTCTGAGTTCGGGTCCAACCATGCCCAGGTGCTGGCCGTCCTCGCCAACCGGGTGGAAGGCGATCAGCTCAAAGCGGTGCGCAAAGCGCTCACTGAACTGCCGGACGTGGTCACCGGGGCGCTGCCGCACGACCCGCTGCTGATTGCTCCCACTGTGGCCGACCAATTCGCGGCCGCCAAAGCCACCTTCATCCAAGGGAACCCCGACCTACTGCAACGCGAGTCCGTCGAGGTGCTGGTGGCCAGCATGACGTTGCCGAACGTGCTGCAACGGCTTACTCCCGAGTCCACGATCATCATGCCCAGCGATCGAGCAGACCTGCTGCCAGGCCTGCTGCTGGCGCACGCTTCGGGAACCTTCCCGAAGCTGTCGGGCATCATCCTGGTGGGCGGCTATCCGATCCCGGAGACGATCACCACGCTGATCTCCAGCATCAAGGTGGATTTGCCGATCGCCACCACCGATGTCGGCACCTTCACCACCGCCGACCGCATGTTCCGTCTCGAAGGCGCCATGACCTCAAGCCCGCGCAAGGTTGAGGTGGCCCGCAGGCTGTTCGCCGAGCACATCGACGCCGAGAAGCTGATGAATGCGCTGCACGTCCATCGCACCGAGGTGGTCACCCCGCTGATGTTCGAACACCAGCTGCAGGAAACGGCCCGCGCCGACCGGCAAACCATCGTGCTTCCCGAAGCCAGCGACGACCGGATTCTCACTTCGGCCGACATCGTGCTTCGCCGCGGCGCGGCCGACGTGATCCTGCTGGGCGACGCCATGAGCATCCGGGCGCGCGCAAACCACCTGGGCTTGGCCCTGCAAGAGGTCCAAATCATCGACCCCACCAAACCCGAACTGCTCAACCACTTTGCCGAGGTCTATGCGAGCCTGCGTGCCCACAAGGGCGTCAGCATGGACCAGGCCCGCGAACGCCTCAAAGACCTGAGCTATTTCGGCACGATGATGGTGCACCTCGGCATGGCCGACGGCATGGTTTCGGGTGCCATCAACACCACGGCAAACACCATTCGTCCCTCGTTGGAGTTCGTGAAGACCAAGCCAGGGGTTAAAGTGGTCTCCAGCTCATTCCTGATGTGCATGCCTGACAAGGTTGTGCTTTACGGTGACTGCGCGGTAAACCCAGACCCGACCGCCGAGGAATTGGCCGACATCGCGATCAGCACAGCTGAAACTGCGGTGGCTTTCGGGATCGAACCACGAGTGGCGATGCTGAGCTATTCCACCGGAACGTCCGGGTCAGGCGCGGACGTGGAGAAGGTGCGGGAAGCGACCGAAATCGTGCGGCAGCGTCGTCCCGATCTGGCATTGGAAGGTCCGATCCAGTTCGACGCAGCAGTAGACGAGACGGTTGCGAAGACGAAGTTGCCCGAATCCGCGGTTGCGGGGAAGGCGACAGTTTTCATCTTCCCGGACCTGAACACCGGCAACAACACCTACAAGGCCGTGCAGCGTTCGGCCGGGGCAGTCGCCATTGGCCCAGTGCTGCAAGGCCTCAACAAGCCGGTCAACGATCTGTCTCGCGGAGCGTTGATCGAGGACATCGTGAACACGGTGGCCATCACTGCCATCCAGGCACAATCCGAGAAAAGAGGTGAAGCATGACAACTCCGATCCTGCTGCTGAACTGTGGTTCAAGCTCTATCAAATACCAGGTGATTGACGCCGACTCTGAAGAAGTCGTGGCCAGTGGCCTGATTCAGCGCATCGGTGACGGCGAGAGCCTGATCTCCCACACCTACAACGGCCAGACCCTGCAAGACGAGCACGGTTTCGCTGATCATGCCCAAGCTCTGGCGTACCTGGTGAAACTCTTCGACCGGGTAGGACCCAAGCTGGACGACATCGTCGCTGTCGGGCACCGGACCGTCCATGGTGGGGAGGCTTTCCGCTCCACCACTTTGATCGACGACGCGGTGATCGCCAAGCTTCGCGAACTCAGCCCACTCGCGCCG
>CAYWIN010000040.1:0-1023 GCA_964458365.1 uncultured Propionibacteriaceae bacterium | reverse complement strand
CGCCCCTGCACAATCCGCCGGGCATCGCCGGGATCGTGGCCGCCCAGCAGGCACTGCCGAACGTTCCCCATGTTGCGATCTTCGACACCGCGTTCTTCTCATCGCTGCCGCCTGAGGCCTACACCTATGCGATTCCCAGGGACATTTCTCGCCAGCACGGCATCCGCAAGTACGGCTTCCACGGCACCTCGCACGGCTACGTGTCCCGCCGCGTCGCCGAGTTGATGGGCCGCGACTACTACGAGATGAATCAGATCGTTTGCCATCTCGGCAACGGCGCTTCCATTTCGGCGATTCAAAACGGCATCGCGGTCGAAGCTTCGATGGGTTTGACCCCGCTGGCCGGCCTGGTGATGGGCACCCGTTCAGGCGATGTTGATCCTGGCCTGCACGCCTTCTTGGAGCGTGTGCTGTCGATGGGACCGACCGACGTCGATGAACTACTCAACAAGAAGTCCGGCATTTTCGGGCTTTCCGGTGTCACCGACTTCCGCGACCTGTTCGAGCTGATGAACGCTGGCGACACCGACGCTCAGCTTGCCTTCGACGTGTACGTCCACCGCCTGGTGAGCTACATCGGGTCCTACCTGGCGATTCTTGGCCGTGTTGATGCGCTGACCTTCACCGCCGGGGTGGGCGAAAACGCCTACCTGGTGCGTGCCGCTGTGGTCGGACGGTTGGAGCAGCTCGGCTTTTGGCTGGACCCCGAAGCGAACCAGCGCCACTCCCGTGAGGCGCGGGTGATTTCACGTCCCGGTTCCCCGGTGACCGTGATGGTCGTCCCCACCAACGAGGAACTGGCCATGGCCCGCGAAACGAAGGCGGCGATTGCGGTCGATCCGTCAGCACCGTCGAACCTGAATGTGCCCACTCCCGTCGGCTGACCCCTTCTGGGGGCGTCGCTGAGGCAGCGTTACGCATTTCGGTAAACCCGGCAGGGGCTCACCTCTGCCGGGTTTACTGTGTCAGGAACTCTTTCCAGCGCGGCACTTCACGACGGGACTGCGCCAGCCCGGCGTCGAA
>CAYWIN010000039.1:3758-12065 GCA_964458365.1 uncultured Propionibacteriaceae bacterium | reverse complement strand
TGGGCCCAGCTCGATGATGTCGATCCGACCTTCTTCCAAGGCGTCGCTCCAGGGCGAAAAGACCGCTTTCGGCCACCGTCCGGCGAACATCACCCGGCCGAGCTTTTCGAAAACATCGTTCGACCCACGCAGATGCCACAGATGATCAACCCGGTTTAACCCTGGGTCGTCACTCATCATTCCGCCAATCGAAACCACGCGGACGGGCATCTTCCCCATGCCGAGGTAGCTGGCTGCCCCGATGGAGATCTGAGCTCCACCGCTCCAACCCACCAAAGTCACCGGCTTGCCGCTGTCGAGTTGATAGCCATGTTCGCGCAGTTTGATCATCACTTCCCGGGCTGTGCCCAGGTTGTATGCCGGACCGTAACGTCGGTCTGAACTGACGAACAGCTGCATAGCATTGCGAGCATTCACCAGCATGCCGGCAATGGCCTCGGGCTTCTTCAATCGGGCCCGTTCCACCTGCCGCCACAGCCAGGCCATCGGGCGTTGCGCTGTCAGTCCCCGGTTCTCAACCGAGTAGGGGAAGAGGTCCCGAATGACGCAGGTATCCGGCAACTCCGAGAGGGCTTGCAGTAACGGCTCCTCCTCGGGCGGCACCGAGACACCGTCGATGGCTCCGATTCCGGACAGATAGACCACATAGTGCTGGTAGGGATCCGGCGGATGGTCCTCACCTTCTGCGTGGATCAGCTCTGTCACCGTTTCTGCCGCTTCGTCGGCCCCTTTCGCCGACCACCAGCCCAACGCATCCAGCGGCGCGAACGTCAATGCAAGAAGCAGGAAGACTCCGAGGCCAACCAGGATCCAGGTGATCATGCCGGAGCCCCCGAGCGTGGGTCGTGCCCGGAATCGAGCGGAATGAAAATGTGGCCACTGAGCAGGTCGCTGCCGGTCATCATCGACGGCCTTCCGGTCACCCACTGCCAAATGTGATCACCGATCCATCGGACGGGACGAAGCGTCGCCCAGGACAACAGCTGCATCACTCCCCAGCCGAGCAGTGTGATCAGACCACTGATCACAAACCCCTGGTGGAAGATCGCGGCCACGATCGTCCACAACACCACCACACCCCAGGCCTGCAAGAGCCGAGTAATTGCCGGGCCGGCATAAGGGATCAGGCCCAAGAACCCAAACACCATCGGAGCGGTCGCCAGGAGCACTCCGCGCAGGATCACCGAAAAACCTGGCGAGGAGCCAGCGATGAGGGGGCCGATGATCGCAATGACAACAGCTTGCGCCACATAGAGCAGCACCATGGCAAGTCCGTTGAGCAGCAGGGTCACCCAAAACCGCCAGCCGCGTACCCGATTCAAGAACAACACGACGCTGTTGCCCAACAACGTGGACACCCCGGCCAGCACCGCGACGGTGACTGCCACCGACAGACTCAGCGGATGCTCCGAGAACCAGATTGCCCCTTGCGGATTCACGGTCAGCACCATCCAGATGGCCACCCCCACAGAGGCGAAGAAATCCAGGAACGAACTCATGGCGTGGACCTTCCCGCAGTCGACGTCGACACCGAGATTCTTTGACGATACTGCACGCAGCGTCCGCTCACGTGGCCTCCACCAGACTGCCTTTTCTCCTGGCATTCCATGATCAGGGCAGTGGCCTTTGCCCTCTCGGTCATGCTGAGGCACCTCAGAGTGCGAAAGATTCGCATTCTGAGAGCCTTACCTCGCGAAGTCGGCAAGGAATAGCGTTCAGTCACTTCAGCAACACGGACGCATTGAGGCGTCCACCAAGGAGTCCGCACATGAACTTGCTGCGCACCAAGTCGGTCGAACAATCCATCGCCGACACCGACGAACCTGAGTACCAGCTCAAACGCTCACTGTCTGCGCTTGACCTGACGGTTTTCGGCGTCGGCGTGGTCATTGGCGCTGGCATCTTTATCACTGCGGGACGAGCAGCCCACGACTTCGCCGGGCCGTCGGTCGTCCTGAGCTTCATTTTGGCTGCATTGTGCTGCGCGCTGGCGGCCATGTGTTACGCCGAATTCGCTTCGACGGTGCCCGTGTCAGGCTCGGCCTACACCTTCTCCTATGCGTCGCTGGGTGAGATCTTCGCCTGGATCATCGGGTGGGACCTGATCCTGGAAATGTTCCTGGGGGCGTCGGTGGTTGCCCAGGGGTGGTCGGTTTATCTGGCGAAGCTGCTCAGCTCGTTCGGGCTTGGACTCCCGCCGGCCATCAGTGCCGGAGGGGTCGTGAACCTGCCAGCCATCGTGCTCGTCCTCGCCTTGGGCACCTTAGTCACCGTCGGCATCAAGGAGTCGCTGCGAGTCAATCTGGTATTGGTCTCGATCAAGATGTTCATCGTCTTGTTCGTGATCTTCGTTGGGCTCACGTTCATCAATCCGGCCAACTACACGCCATTCATTCCGGCAGCGATCCCCGCCGAACAGACCACCGGTTTCGCCTGGTCGCAACCTTTGCTTCAACTCATCACGGGAGCAGCCCCCACCACCTTCGGGGTGGGCGGCATCGTGGCCGGGGCCGCTCTGGTCTTCTTCGCCTACATCGGATTTGACGTGGTGGCGACCACCGCCGAGGAGACGAAAAACCCGCAGCGAGATCTCCCCATCGGGATCATCGGCTCGTTGGTGATCTGCACCGTGCTGTATTGCGCGGTCGCTCTGGTGGTGACCGGAATGGTGCCCTACACGAAGCTGAATCCCGATGCGGCCTTGGCTGACGCCTTCGCCCAACATGGCCAGACGTGGATGGCCGCGATGATCTCCGCAGGCGCGGTGGCTGGCCTGACCACCGTGGTCCTGACTTTGATGATCGGCGCAACCCGGTTGATCTTTGCCATGTCCCGCGACGCGCTGCTTCCGATGGGGTTGGCCAAAGTGCATCCCACATTCCGCACCCCGTGGGTGATCACGATCGTGGTCACGGTTGCGGTGGCACTCACCGCCGGGTTCACTCCGATCGACGCCCTCGAAGAGATGGTCAACATCGGCACCCTGAGCGCGTTCGTTCTGGTTTCCCTCGGTGTGATTGTGTTGCGCAAGAAGCGCCCCGACCTGCCCCGCTCATTCCGAGTGCCGTGGGTTCCCGTGCTGCCGATCATTTCGGCGTTGATTGGCGTGTACCTGATGCTGAATCTCGGGGTAGATACCTGGCTGCGCTTCGCGGTCTGGTTTGTGATTGGTGCCGTCATCTACTTCAGCTATTCGCACCGAAACTCACGGCTGTCCACCGGAGTTCCGATCCGTCCAGACATGTTGGAAGCGATGGAGCGCGGACGCATCACCAGCCCCACCGAGGACGACTAGGGTCCGGGCCACCGAACGTCGGTTCTTGGACCGATCCCGGGAGCTTGACCAGCCCGGGAAGCTGCCCGGAAAAGATGGTGCGCCCAATACCGGTAGACTTGGCGGGTTCCCCGAACAAGACCGGAGTCTCGCATGCCCATCCGCGCCGACCTACGCAACGTCGCGATCATCGCCCACGTTGACCACGGCAAGACCACCTTGGTTGACGCCATGCTCTGGCAATCCGGAGCCTTCCGCGACAACCAAGATGTGAATACCCGCGTCATGGACTCGATGGATCTGGAGCGGGAAAAGGGCATCACGATCCTGGCCAAGAACACCGCTGTCGACCACCACATGGCCGACGGGTCCACCTTGACGATCAACATCATCGACACCCCCGGACACGCCGATTTTGGCGGTGAGGTTGAGCGCGGCCTCGAAATGGTCGACGGCGTCCTGCTGCTGGTCGATGCCTCCGAAGGGCCCCTGCCACAAACCCGATTCGTGCTGCGCAAGGCTCTGGCAAAGCGACTGCCGATCATCGTGGTGGTGAACAAGGTCGACCGGCCTGACGCCCGGATCAGCGAGGTCGTCGACGAGGTCTACTCCTTGTTCTTGGACCTGCTGGACGATGACGAGGCTGACGCCTTGGACTTCCCCATCATTTACGCCGCCGCCAAGGCTGGACGGGCCTCGCTCACCAAACCTGACGACGGCAGCCTGCCCGATTCTCCCGATCTCGAACCGCTTTTCACCTTGATCACCGAGACCATTCCGGCGCCGGTGTACACCGAAGGCGCGCCACTGCAAGCCCACGTGACCAACCTGGACGCCTCCCCTTACCTGGGACGTCTGGCGCTGTGTCGGATCATCGAAGGCACTCTCACCCGCGGTCAGAACGTGGCCTGGTGTCGTCACGACGGCACCGTTTCGAATGTGCGGCTCTCCGAGCTACTGATCACCAAAGCCTTGGAGCGGGTGCCCGCCGAGCAGGCTGGCCCGGGTGACATCGTGGCCATTGCCGGAATCCCCGATATCACCATTGGTGAGACGTTGGCCGACCCGGCCGATCCACGCCCCCTGCCCCTGATCCACGTCGATGAGCCGTCAATTTCGATGACCATCGGCATCAACACCTCGCCCCTGGCCGGAAAGGTGGGCAAGCTCCTCACCGCCCGCTTGGTCAAGAACCGCCTCGACACCGAACTGATCGGCAACGTGTCGATCCGGGTGCTGAACACCGAACGTCCAGACACCTGGGAAGTTCAGGGCCGAGGCGAGCTGCAGCTGGCCGTGTTGGTCGAGATGATGCGCCGCGAAGGCTTCGAGTTGACGGTCGGCAAGCCGGAGGTGTTGCTGCGACGCTCCGCCGATGGCAAGGTCGAAGAGCCGGTCGAACGGCTCACCGTGGACGTCCCCGAGGACCATGTCGGCACGATCAGCCAGCTGATGGGTACCCGCCGGGCACGGATGGAACAGATGGTCAACCACGGCACAGGTTGGGTGCGGGTCGAATACGTGATTCCGGCGCGCGGCCTGATCGGCTTCCGCACCGAGTTCCTGACCGAGACCCGCGGCACCGGCATCATGCACCACGTCTTCGAGGGTTACGAGCCGTGGGCCGGAGAAATCAAGACTCGGTTGACTGGCTCCCTGGTCGCTGATCGCACCGGCACAGTGACCAGCTTTGCGCTGTTCAACCTGCAGGAGCGCGGCACCTTGTTCGTCTCGCCCACCGAAGAGGTGTACGAGGGCATGATCGTCGGCGAGAATCCCCGACCTGAAGACATGGATGTGAATCCCACCAAGGAAAAGAAGCTCACCAACGTCCGCTCTTCAACCGGCGACGAACTGGAGCGACTGATCCCACCGCGAGTGCTCAGCTTGGAACAAGCTTTGGAGTTCTGCCGTGGGGACGAATGCTTGGAGATCACTCCAGCGGCCGTCCGGATCCGCAAGGTGGTGCTCGACGCGAACGAGCGCGCGAAGCAACGCAGCCGAGCCAAGAAGGTCTGAGCCAGCCCGTACCTCCGAGGGACTAAGCAATTCAGTCCCCTGATATTTTTGCATGAGTGCAAACTTGCATTACTGTAAGTCTGCGCCGCTGCACACAGCGGCGTTTTGCATTCCCGGAGGTTTCCCATGGCCACAGCTGTCGCACCCGCACGCATCGCACCGCCAGAGTCACCTTCGGCACCGCTGATGAGCCAGCGTCAGATCCGATTTGTGATCTACGGCCTCATGGCGGGAATGTTCCTCTCCTCGCTTGACCAGACCATCGTGGGTACGGCCATTCGCACCATCGGAGATGACCTCAACGGCCTTGACCAGCAGGCCTGGGTGACCACCGCCTACATGATCGCGGCGACCGTCACGACCCCGCTGTACGGAAAACTGTCCGACATCTTTGGTCGGCGCCCGCTTTTCCTGACCAGTATCTCGATCTTCATCCTGGGATCGCTGCTCTCCAGCTTTTCAACATCAATGCTGATGCTGGCTGGATTCCGTGCGGTCCAAGGACTCGGAGCCGGCGGGTTGATGGCTCTCCCGCTCGCCATCATCGGCGACATGCTGGCTCCCCGGGAACGCGCCAAATACCAGGGCTACTTCATGGCCACTTTCGGCATTGCTGCAGTCGTCGGTCCTCTGATTGGCGGAATCTTCGCTGGCACCGCCAGCGTCGCCGGAATCGACGGGTGGCGCTGGGTCTTCCTGGTGAACGTTCCCATCGGCCTGCTCGCGCTCGGCATGGTGTTCATCTTTTTGCATCTGCCCCACATTCCACACACCCACCCGCGCGTCGACTGGTGGGGTGCCACCCTCGTCGTGGGAACGCTTGCTCCTCTGCTGCTCATCGCCGAACAGGGCCGCGAATGGGGCTGGACTTCGCCGGCAGCGATCGCCTGCTATGCCATCGGTGCCGCCGGGTTGGTGACCTTCATCCTGGTCGAACGAGCGATGGGCGATGCGGCAATCATCCCGCTGCGTCTGTTCAACACCGCGTTCTCGATGACGACAATATTGAGCGTCCTGGTGGGCTTCGGCATGTTCGGATCGATGATGACCATTCCGCTCTACCTCCAGATTGTGGACGGGCTGAATCCCACCGAATCGGGGTTGGCCACCTTGCCCATGATGCTGGGAGTGATGGTCGCCTCGGTGGGTACCGGACAACTCGTGGCGCGCACCGGCAAGTACGCCGCCTTCCCCATCACCGGCACTGGAACCGTGATGCTTGGCTTTGCGATCTTGACCTTCATCACCATTGACAAGCCTTTCTGGTACTTACTCGTGGCAATGTTCGTCATCGGTGCAGGCTTGGGCCAGCTGATGCAGACGCTCACCATGGCCGCCCAGGCGGCCTCGCCTGCCAAAGACATCGGGGTGGCCACCAGTTCGGCGGCATTCTTCCGTTCCATCGGTGGAACACTGGGCACCGCAGTTTTGCTCTCGGTGCTGTTCACTGCTTTGCCTGTCAACATCACCAGCTCGTTGACCGACAAAGCCACCCTGACCGCAGCCCTGGATGCTGCATTGGACCCGGCGGTCACCTCAGCACCGAACAACCGCGCCGTCGTGAACAAGATGTGGAACCCGATCACCTCCAAAGTGCGCGACAAGATTGACGACAATCTCGCCACAGCTACCGACAAAGTGAACAAGGCCGTCGCCGACGTCGTGCACCAAAAGGTGTCCGATGCCGTCCATGCCAATGCCGCCAAGGGCACCGGCAAGCTCGCCGACGGGATCACCGCACTCAGCTTGGGACTGAACAAGTTGTCGGTGGGAACCAACGCCTATGTCACGGCCATCGGCCAGCTGGCCTCCGGAGCCTCCTCACTGGCTGGTGGTTTGGATCAGCTCAACGGAGCCGGACAAGCCGCCGCAGGTTCGGCGCAGGGAGCCTCGAATGCATATCGCGATGCTCAAGCTGCACTCGATTCGCTGGAAACTCATCGAACCCAGTGCACTGCGGGCCAGGCCGACGCCTGCACCGCCGAATCCGCCGACCTGACCAAGCTGGATTCAGCGATGGCGACGCTGGCCACCACGACCGGAGCCACCAATCAGATTCTCAACGGCCAAGGCAAACACCCCGGGCTGGCCGGTGGACTGAGCGGGGCCGCTGCGGGGGCTCATCAGCTCGCCGACGGCGCCCACCGAGCGGCGCAAGCTGGTTCCGGACTGGCGACCGGAGCCCAGGGCGCCTCAACCGGGAGCGGCAAGATCGCCAGCGGAGCCAAGAAGCTGTCCACGATCGAAAAAGTGATCAACCAGAAAGCCAACGAACTCACCCCTGCTGCCCAACGCAAAGCGCTGGCCAAGGTTGCCACGGACAAGCATCTGAGCGTGATTGACGGTCAACTGGCGGTCAACTATGCCGATCCCGTTCAGCGTCAGACGATCATCAATGACCTCGTACCTTCCATGATTGACGCGATTAACGACGGCGACTCCGAGGACAAAGTTGAGACCGACACCAGCGCCAGCGACACCTCCTTCTTGACTGGGGCCGATCCGCGCCTGACCACACCGTTCCTGCTCGGATTCAACCAATCGGTGGTTACCGTCTACTGGGTGGCATTCGCCGCGATGGCCACAGCCTTCGTGCTGACCTGGTTCTTCCGGGTGCCGCCGCTGCGTGAACGCTCCGCGCTCGAAGAGAAGGCTGAATTGCGCGACAATGAGGCTGCCAATCAAGGAGCCAAAGATGACTGATCCGGTCGACGGTGACGCAACAGTTTCTCTTCGCGAACGGAAGAAACTGGCCACCCGTCACGCCATCCACGAAGCCGCCTTGAATCTGCTGGAAGAGCGCGGGCTCGAAGGCGTCACCGTCGAGGAGATCTGTACCCAGGTCGGAGTCTCGCCACGGACTTTCTTCAACTACTTCCCTACCAAGACCGCTGCCGCCTTTGACCTCACCGAGACCGTCATCGAACCGGAACTGCGGGAGTGGTTCCTGTCGGCGCGCGGTGAACTCATCTCCGATGTGTGCGACCTGGTCGCCCAGGCGATGAGCCTGCCGA
>CAYWIN010000039.1:0-3748 GCA_964458365.1 uncultured Propionibacteriaceae bacterium | reverse complement strand
TACCCGCGGGTCAAAGGGCTGATCAAGAAGTACCCCGACTTGAGCATGACCTTCTGGAAACAGTTCAGCGTCCGCAAGCAGCCGATCATCGACATCATCGCCGAACGCACCGGCAGCAGGGACGAAGCTGGCACCGCGTTCGGAGTGATGATCGTGGCCATTATGGGCATGATGCGTCATCCCAGCGACGACCCCGGCGCCGAAATCGGCCCCCGGTTGAAGGCTGAGGTGCGCCATATCGCCCAACTGATCGGCGATTGCGGCCGCTGAACAGCCGATCAGTGATCGCTACCCCATCCAGGGCCCCAGCGCGCAGGTGAGATCCGCTTCTGCCGTGACGGAATCGCCCAGCTTCTTGGGCGAGCGCCGCTAGGAGCGCACAGCGCCCGGGCGGAAATGCCGTCCCGCTTCCGGGTCGACCAGCACCTCTTGAGCGGCAGCGATCCCCTCGACGATCAGCGGAACGTCGGTGCCGACGTTGCGCTTCAGCAGTGCCAGCCCGACCGGGCCCAGTTCGTAGTGTCGCTCACTGGTGCCCATCCGCCCGACGACGGCCCCGTCGGCCAACACCTCGGCGCCCACGGTCGGCAAGGTATTCATACTGCCGTCCAGATGCAGCAGGGTCAGCCTTCTCGGCGGCCGCCCCAAATTGAAGGTGCGCGCCACCGCCTCCTGGCCGGGGTAGCAACCTTTGTTCAGCTGCACGGCCGGGCCGAGCGCGTCACCGTCGGGGTTAGCCAGTTCGTTGGGAATGGTGTGATCGTCACTGTCGAGAAAGATCCGGGGCAGACCTGAGGCGATGCGCAACGCTTCAACCGCCCACATTCCGGCCAGGACGTCACCCACCAGCGTCTCGACGTCGCCGGAGGCGACCACCTGCGGACCCGCCGCCGGAGGCATCACAACGACATGGGTGTGCACAGGGTCCGAGACTTCGACTTTCGCAGCGAAAACCATGCTTCGCAGCCAGGCCAACAGCGCCTCGGCCCGTCCGGGTTCGGTATGGCACCACAGCCGCTCCCCGTCATCGGTAGCAGTCAAGACATGCTGCACGTGGCCTTGCGGATTCAAGATGTAGGCATTCAGCGGTCGGCCCCGATCAAGGTGGGCGAAGTCGGCGCTGGTGATGGCATGCAGCCAGCTCAGCCGATCAGGGCCAGCGACGGTAAACACGGGCCGATGCGACAAATCAACACCGGCACGTCCCGCCACCAACGCCTTCTGTTCCCCAAATGGATCGCCGTAGTGCCAGATCGCACCGGCATCCACGCCCTCGGGAACGTGAACGGTCATCGACGTTCCAACGTCGCCCAAATGTAGGACTGCAGCTCTTCGGTTTCGGTGGCCCGATCGAAGGAGAACATCAGCTTGCCTTCGACGGTGCCGTAGAGCCGACGCCCAGCGGTGTAGGCCACCGCAGCCTCACGCGTGCGGGCCACCGCGTCGGTCACCAGATCGATGCGCCCAGGCTGAAGCTTGCCAAACCAAATCTCGGCATAGCCCTCGGGCGAGGCCATCATCACTTCGACGGTCCCGTCAGCCAACGGACGCCAGAAGCCGGTCTCCATGAACAGCGACTCGACCGGATGACCTTCATCATCGGTGGTGAAGGCCTGCGCCAAATAGTGCAGGTAGTCCCGGCCATTGTCAGAGAAGTCCAGCTGAATCGAATAGCTGACTTTCTCCTCGCCGGGCCATTGCCGAAAACCGGTGCCCTCCCAGCGTCCACGCAGCCAAGCAACCCCGACCAAGGCCGGGTTGAGATCAGCGGGAAGCTCAAATGCCATGGTCACTCTCCTTTGTCGCGCCGCACCAAAGCCGCGATAGCAACCCCTACCAGGACAACAACGACGATCGTTGCGGTGAAGACGACGGCTCCCGTCGCCGACAGGGGAATCAGGCCAGGCACCCGTGCAGCATAACCGGCCCGGCGGCGCGCAGATGAGGACCGCCGCACATCTACGTGCCGAGTCGGAAACGGACTGCTTTGATGGAAGGTATGCGAGCAGTTATCCAGCGAGTCTCCCGTGCGCAGGTGCGCGTCGAGGACGAGGTCGTCGGAGCTATCGACACGCCGGGCCTGTTGGTTTTGCTCGGTGTCGCCCCCACCGACACCACCGAAATCGCCACTGCCTTGGCGATAAAAATCTGGCAATTGAGAATCTTGGACGGCGAAGTCTCCTGCGCTGACGTTGACGCCCCCATCCTGGTCGTCAGCCAGTTCACGTTGTACGCCGACACCCGGCGCGGACGACGCCCATCCTGGTCGAAAGCAGCCCCTGCAGCCGTTGGTGAGCCGCTCGTTGAGGCATTCTCCCAGGCGCTCCGAGGGCTCGGTGCTCAGGTCGCCACCGGCCGTTTTGGGGCAAAGATGGACGTCGAGATGGTCAACCATGGACCGGTCACTGTTGTGATTGATTTGGACCAATAAACGTTCACGGATGGAGCATCGGAGCACGGATCCCCCGTAGTTCACTAAAGTTGGCTCCAGCTGTGTTCGTCAGGAGGGCCCATGGCACAACTGTTGCTGGTCAGCAACGAGATCGCCAACGGCACGCCCGCGGAGCGATCGCTCCCCGTGTTGGCCTTGCTGAATCACGAAATTATTGCCGCTGCCGCCGATACCCAAGCTCTTACCGAGTCCGCTCGCTGTGATGTCGTGGTGCTCGACGGACGCGCCGATCTCGCCGGTGCCCGCATGATGGCCCGGCTCTTTCAGTCCTCTGGATCGACGGTCCCGTTGCTGCTGGTGTTGACCGAGAGCGGGCTCGCCGCGGTCGCTGCTGACTGGGGCCTCTCCGATGTGGTCTTAGACACCGCAGGCCCGGCAGAGTTCGAGGCCCGAATCCGACTGCTGGCCACTGCTGCTGCCGCCGATGGCGTGATCGCCTCCGGCGGCATTGTCATTGATGACTCGGCTTATACCGTCCTGCTCGAAGGCGAAGCGCTCGACTTGACCTATACCGAGTTCGAGCTGCTGAAGTACCTCGCCCAACATCCCGGACGGGTTTTCAGCCGCGAGCATCTCTTGGCGGATGTGTGGGGATATGACTACTACGGCGGCACGCGCACCGTCGACGTTCACGTTCGCCGCCTGCGCGCCAAGCTCGGACCTGAGCATGAGGCCCTGATCGGCACCGTCCGCAACGTCGGGTACCGCTTCTCCCCAGATACGTCGGCCCGGCACTGAGCCACTGCGGCCTACCCTTACAGGGTGTGGACCACCGAGCTTGACCCCCACCAACGCCAGCGGATCTTGGCCTTGGCTGATCGTGCGCGAGTCCACGACGGAATTGACCCTTTGAACGAAGAGGCCCACCTTTCGTTGGATTCGACTCGGGCGCACCACCACCTTGCGGTCGCCGAATCTGACATCGTCGGCTATCTCAACCACGATCCGGCCCTGGCCACCGCACAACTGGTCGTCGATCCGCGTTGGCGCCGCCGAGGTATCGGCCAACAGTTATGGGCCGAACTCGCCGAACCGTCATTGGTGGGCTTGTGGGCATTTGGATTGTTGCCTTCGGCGCGCGGCTTCGCGGCCGCACAGAGGCTGACCGAAACCCGTCGACTTGCCCTGATGACTCGTTCGCTCACCGACTTCGCTGGCAACCCGAGGACGGATTTCGGCGTCTTCACCGCAGATGATCGCCACGCCTTGTTGCAGCTCAATGCGACGGTCTTTGCCGACCACCCCGAGCAGGGGACGTTGGACGAGGCAGGCTTGGAAGCACGCATCGCTGAGGAC
>CAYWIN010000038.1:9485-12527 GCA_964458365.1 uncultured Propionibacteriaceae bacterium | reverse complement strand
GACGACTACGGGAGCGGCGGCCGGTTCTTCTGGCTGGACCAGCTTGGCTCATCACCTCAGCAGCGAGACCGACCAGACGCGGTCTGGGACAAAGCGCTCACGGCCGCGCGAGACTCGGATCCTGCGGTTTCCGCCCGGTTCTGGGACATCGTCCACAACCATCCCGGAGCCGACCACATGCGGGAGCTCCATGACTTGGTTGCTCAGTCGATGATTCGGTGGTGGTCCATGCTGACTCGCGCGGGCCAGTGGGGAGCGTTCGGTGACCTAGGCAAGCAGCTTGCGGCCGCGTATGGACCGAATGTGGCGATCCCCCGAGTTGAACTGATCGACTCCTAACCCCCGACGCTGTGTGAACGGTTAGGTCCGCACGCCTGAAGACATCTGAGCCCAGCCTAGGAGTAGCTCTGGGGTCTGCACTTGCGCGCAGATTGGCCAGGCCCCCAGAGGCCGCAGGGCTGACCTGCCCACACGGGCTCCCTCAGACACAAAAACGGCCCCCCGAGGGGGGCCGTTGAGCCTAGGTCGTGAGACCCGGCGTGGTATGAGGATGAATCTAACCAAAAGACGGCCCGTTGTGTCCAATCCGCGCGGAACTTCATGAAATATTCATGATCGGTCCGATCAACAGGTGACGAGCACAAGCGGAGGCCTCGTGAGCACTGATCTACTTCGAGTGTATGTGGATGGCTTCAACCTCTACTACGGCCTGCACGATCAAGATCGGTGTCGTCTCCTGTGGCTCGACCTCGTCAAACTCGCCCAGAACCTTCGGCCTCGAAGTGTGGTCGACAGCGTGCACTACTTCACCGCACCGGTGCTTGGTGACGCTGCGGCCGCGCGGCGGCAGTCGGAGTATCAAAGCGCGTTGCGGGCAGCGAATGGCTCGACCATCACGATCACACAGGGCCGCTACCAGACGAAGACCAAGAAGTGCCGAACCTGCGGGGCTACCTGGCGGGATCGCGAGGAGAAGGAGACCGACGTCAACATCGCGGTCAGCCTGGTCGCCGATGCCGCCGAGAAGAAGATGACCACCGCCATGTTGATCAGCGCCGACTCGGACCTGATCCCAGCGGTCCGCGTTGCCCGCCGCTTGAACCCATCCTTGGTGGTCTTCGCAGCGTTTCCCCCAAAACGCTTCTCCGCTGACCTCATGAACGAGATGCCTAGCTCGTTCCACATCAACGTCGCGCGCATCCGCGCGTCGCTACTTCCAGAGCAAGTGGCTGGGAGCGGGGGCCTAGTGTTCCGACGTCCATCAAAGTGGCGCAACTGAGCAAGGGAAACCGGTCAGCTGGGCCACTACTGGAGACTAGCCACCGCAGGCCCGTCACCCGGGTATGCGCGACGGCCGTCGGGTTCAGTTCTGGGGTCCGCTACGGCACGTATACGGCACGCGGCCCAATGCCGTGCCGTAGAAAGCAACAAGCCCTAGCCAGAAACTGAACTCTGACTAGGGCTTATGCTCTGCGCGCTCGGAGGGACTCGAACCCCCAACCTTCTGATCCGTAGTCAGATGCTCTATCCATTGAGCCACGAGCGCCGAAAGCGACCTTCACCATACTTCACTGGATCGACAAGCGTCCAACTGAGCGACACCAGCCCTTTAGCTTATTGGGTAATCGTTTTACTGGCCGAACCGGCCAAGATGGGACACTATGACTAGACCTTGTTGCCGAATCGGCGACAATGGTCCTTACCGCAATGAAGACGAGTTCACCGTCGGAGGAGATCCCCATGGCACTTGAGGCCGTCACCGCTCCCAGCAATGCGCCAGCAAATGCACCTCAACCACTTCTGGACTGGGTAGCAGGTGTCGCAGCTCTCACGCAGCCTGACCAGATCTATTGGTGTGACGGATCCGAGGCCGAGCGCGACCGCATCACTCAGATGGCCGTCAGCGCAGGCACGTTGATCCCGCTCAATCCCGAAATCCGGCCCAACTCTTTCCTCGCACGCTCCGATCCCGCCGATGTCGCCCGCGTCGAGGCCTCCACCTACATCTGCTCGACGAACGAAGCAGATGCTGGCCCGACCAACAACTGGGCCGATCCGAATCAGATGCGCTCCACCCTGGCTGGCCTTTTCGCCGGTTCGATGCGCGGACGCACCATGTACGTCATCCCCTTCTCCATGGGCCCCGTGGACAGCCCCTTGGCGCGCCTCGGCATTGAGCTGACCGACAGCCCCTACGTGGTGCTGAACATGCGGATCATGACTCGGATGGGCGCCGCAGCCCTCAACCGGATTGCCGCTGGCTACTACTGGGTGCCTGCGGTGCACTCGGTGGGCTACCCGCTGGTTGACGAGCATGGCAATACCCGCCCCGATGTTGCGTGGCCGTGCAACGAGACGAAGTACATCACGCACTTCCCCGAGACCCGCGAGATTTGGTCCTACGGGTCCGGCTACGGCGGCAACGCCCTCCTGGGCAAGAAGTGCTACGCGCTGCGCATTGCCAGCGTGATCGCCCGTGATGAGGATTGGCTCGCCGAGCACATGCTGATTCTCAAGGTCACCAGCCCCGAAGGTCGCGCTTTTCACCTCACGGCGGCGTTCCCCTCGGCTTGTGGAAAGACCAACCTGGCCATGCTCCGTCCAACCATTCCTGGCTGGAAGATCGAGACCGTGGGCGACGACATCGCCTGGATGCGACCCGGCAATGACGGCCGTCTGTACGCCATCAACCCCGAGAGCGGCTTCTTCGGTGTGGCACCGGGTACGGGCGAAAACACCAACCCGACCGCACTTCATGCGTTGAACCACGATGTGATCTTCACCAATGTGGCCCTCACCGACAATGGCGATATTTGGTGGGAAGGCATGACCGACCAGGCCCCTGCCCACCTCATCGACTGGCAGGGCAAGGATTGGACGCCCGCCTCAGGCACGCCTGCAGCACACCCGAATGGACGCTTCACCGTGCATGCTTCGCAGGCTGAGTCGATCTCTCCGGATTGGGAAGAACCCGCAGGCGTACCGATCGACGTGATCCTGTTCGGCCGACGGCGCGCGACCAATGTCCCGCTGATTTCGGAG
>CAYWIN010000038.1:0-9475 GCA_964458365.1 uncultured Propionibacteriaceae bacterium | reverse complement strand
GAGTCCTACAGCTGGGAGCACGGCGTCTTCGTGGGCGCAACGGTGTCTTCGGAACAGACGGCCGCTGCCGAAGGCCAGGTCGGCGAGCTCCGCCGCGACCCCTTCGCGATGCTGCCATTCTGTGGCTACAACATGGGCGACTACTGGACTCACTGGTTGAAGATCGGCAAGCAGCTCGGCGCAGGCGCGCCGAAGATCTTCCAGGTCAACTGGTTCCGCAAAGGGGCCGATGGGAAGTTCCTGTGGCCAGGGTTCGGCGACAACTCTCGTGCAATCGAATGGGCGTTGAAGCGCGTTGCCGGTCAAGTTGGCGCGGTGGATTCCATCAGTGGTCGCCTGCCTCGTAGCGAAGACTTCAACCTTTCCGGTTTAGATATTCCCCGTGAGGACCTCCAAGCACTGTTTGCGCTCGACCCAGATGCTTGGGCTGCTGAGGCAGACCTGACGGAGGAGTACTTTGCCCGGTTCGGCGACAAGCTCCCCGCCGAGCTCAATGAGCAGCTGGTTGACCTGCGCGATCGCATCGCCCGGGTGAAAGCTGCACAGAGCTAAGACTGCACAGAAGGGGAGGGCTGCCGAATGACCGGTGGCCCTCCCCTTTTTGCGCTCGATCAGCGTGCTTGCTGTGCCTAATCTGTGAGACAGGGCCCGCTCGCGACACACACCCCGGCATTGACCCAGTACGGTGTTCACCGCTCGGTGGCGTTGCAGTCCAACACACGACACCGACCGGGGCAGGTCCAACGAGAAGTCACTCGGACCCCTCGACGACACGGGAGGGAACCCAGATGAAGCTTGCTATCCGACGGCGGGGAATCGCGCTCGTCGCTGCTACCGCACTACTTGCCACCACGACACTTGTCGCCCCGGCCACATCCGCCCAGGCCGTAAGCACCGCAACTTTGACCGGTGCGAGTTCAGTTGTCGCCTCAAACCAGACTTTGACCTATTACGCCACCATCGGTGGAGGTGCCGATTCCTGGCAAGCACGCGTTGTGCCGGTATCGACGCGCACCAGCTCGCCCAACCCGCCCGGACCTCTTCTCTCCTTCGGTACGACCAGGCTGAACACACCATTCCCCCTCAACCTGACATTTCCCATCTCGACCACACCAGGCCACTACCGGCTTGTGTTGGACGCTTTGGAATTCGGCACGGTTACGTCGAGAGCAGTGAAAGACCTTTACGTCTATGCGAATACGTCCCGTTCCCGTGGCCTAAGCGGCCTGGGCTGGCCGAAGCAACGGATTGGCAAAAAGTACCGGGCCACTTTCCTCATGCGCACGCCGACCTACCAGGCCGGAGCCGTGGCCACTGTCTACTACCGCGCCAGCGGCAAAAGGAGCTTCGTTAAGGTCGCCAGCGGCAAGGTCAGTTCAAGAGGCACCTTGACCTTGCGCACCGCAAAGGGAAAGATCCGCAAGAAGGGGGTCGTCTACCTCAAAGTGGGTGCGGTCAGCTTCTGCCCGGCATACACCCTGGCGCCCAAAGTTTTCCGGTAATCAGGAGCACTTCCCCAGCATGATTTCGCCCGGTGGGCTGTCGAGATTCTCGATAGCCCACCGGCGTTTTTGTCGCGGCTGCGGCGCCCTCGGTTCAGCCGAAGCGCACCATCAAGACGCCGCCGAGGACGGCTCCCGCAGCGAGCAGACGCCACACCGAGACCGGTCGACGTTTCACACCGATCCAGCCGGTGTGGTCAAACACCAAGCCCATTGACACCTGTCCGAACTGCACCAAGCTGACGGCCAGCCCTGTGCCGAGTAGTGGGCCGTTGATGGCATTCACCAAGACGAATGCGGCCCCAAGCAGGCCGCCACTAAACATCCAGCCGCGGGGGCGTCCATCACGCCGGATGCGCTGACCGCTGAGCAGCCAGATCACGGCCAAGCCCATCGTGCCGATGGCGAAAGACACTAAGGCCGAGGCCAACGCAGAGCCCATTTCTTGGCCCAGGCGCCCATTGACCGCCGTTTGAACCGCAGACAGTCCGCCCGCCCCAATCGCGACCACCCACCAGACCGGATGCACCTGACCGCCACTGTCGGTTTCACCCAGTCCGCGCCGACCATGAGAATTCACCACGATCGCGCCCACCACTACTAATCCGGCCCCGACCGCACGCAGCAGCGTCAACGGCCGCTCAGTAGTACCGAAAGCGCCGAGCGCATCGATCAACACCCCGCCCAACACTTGACCGACCAGCGGCAAAATGACGGTAGCTGACGCGCCGATTCGCGGCATCAGAACGATGTTTAGGGTCAAGAAGATCAGGCCGCATAGCCCACCGGTCCAGATCCACCACGGTTGAGAGCTCGCCGTTTCGGCCACAGGAAGCGCGGTCCCAGTCACCACAACGGCGATACCCAAGGCGACCGTGCCTACCGCGAACGAGATGAAGGACGCAGGCAGGATGGCACCCAGCCAGCGGGCCAATCGCGTGTTGACCGCGGTCTGTACCGGAACGAAGGCACCGACAAGAACGCCCAAACTCACCAACCACAACACAGGCATTCCTTCACATCGGCCCAGCCAGGTCCGGGGGATGAGGTCTCTCTACGCTTGGCAGACCCAAGCCTCAGGTATTCAGTGCGCTGGCTCGCTCAACGGCCAGCGTCCACGCAGATAAGAATCGGGGTAGCGGGCCTGGGAATCAACGTCCAGCTCGGCCGCGGCGCGTAAAGGCCAAAACGGTTCCCGCAGGGCTACCCGTCCCAAACTAATCACGTCGGCGGCGCCAGAATCGAGGACTTGCTGCGCCTGCACCGGATCGGTGATGCGCCCAACGGCACTTACAGGAAGTCCGGCCTCGCGCACGGCTTTCGCGAGCGGCACCTGATAGTTCGGCACCGAGGGAATCTTCGCCATCACGTTGCCCCCACTTGATACGTCCATCAGATCCACGCCGCGCGCAGCCAGCAAAGCGGTCAGTTTCACCGCTTCGTCAACATCAAATCCGCCGGGTGTCCATTCGGTGGCCGACAAGCGGACGAAGAGGGGTTTGTCGCTCGGCCACACGGCGCGCACCGCCTCGGTGACCTCAAGCAGCAGGCGGGCTCGTCCTTCCAGATCGCCACCGTAGGCGTCCGTTCGATGGTTACTCAAAGGAGACAGGAATTGGAACAGCAAGTAGCCGTGCGCCGCATGGATCTCCACCACGTCGAACCCGGCGGCATCCGCGCGTTGAGCGGCAGCCGCGAAATCGGCCACGACCTGTGCCAGGTCGTCCGCGCTTGCCTCTCGAGGAGTGGCCAGACCAGGGAACGGCTCGGGTGACGGTCCGATCGTCGGCCAGCCGCCGTCTGAGGCCGGGACCGTTCCGGCCTTTCCCACCTCGAAATCTCGATAAATCGACGCCTTGCGTCCGGCATGCTGCAGCTGCACACCCATGGCCGCACCTTGGGCGTGAGCGAAATCGACGATCCTGCGCCAGGCCGCCGCCTGGGCGTCGTTCCACAACCCACAACACCACGGCGTGATCCGGCCCTCCGCAGACACACCGGTCGCCTCAGCGATGAGCAGCCCAAAGCCGCCCGCCGCCCGAGCCCCGTAATGCACCAGATGCCAGTCAGTCGGCACGCCGTCGCGCTCACTGCATTGGTATTGACACATCGGCGCCAGAAAGATCCGGTTGTCGATCGTTAGCCCGCGAAGCGTCAGCGGATCGAACAGAGAAGTCATGAGATTCAGCCTAAACGTGGTCGCCATTTCCTGACCGATTTCCCCCTTCGCGAAGCCGTTGGTCGGCAGGCTCTAGGCTGGGCGCGGAGGTAAATACGTGGATCAGGCCGCACATTGGACCGAACGCTATGCCGCTACTGCCATGGTTTGGGACACCAAACCGAACGCAGCCGTCGTAGAAAGCTGTACCCCATTGCCACCGGGACGGGCCCTGGATCTGGGAGCGGGCGAGGGGCGTAATGCCATTTGGTTGGCCAGCCGCGGGTGGGAAGTCACAGCGGTGGATTTCGTCTCTATCGCGGTGAATCGGATTTCTGCCCATGCCGCTTTGCAGGACGTCGAACTTCATGCCGTTGTTGCTGACGCCGTCGGTTACCAACCTGCGACGGCGTCGTTGGATCTCATCCTGCTCAGCTACCTGCAGCTTCCCGATGACCAGTTCCGGAAGGTGCTCGCGAACGTCATTCCCGGCCTCGCCCCCGGCGGGCGCGTCCTGATCGTCGCCCACGATGCGTCCAACTTGCATGGTGGCTACGGCGGTCCTCAAGATCCGACGCTACTCAGCACACCCGAAATAGTGGCCCGGCATCTCCGCGATGCCGGACTCAAGGTCATGCGCGCCGAAGTGATCCAACGCGAAGCGCCCAGTGACGCCGGCTTGCGACTCGCCTATGACCATGTCGTCGAGGCGCAACGCCTTTCGGCGTAAGCCTGAAAGCTCGCGGCTTAAGGAGACGCTATGAGCTGGGAAATTACCGCAATCGTCGGCGTGTTTTTGGTTGTGTTGGCGACGGTGATTTCGCCCAAGCTAGGAGTTGCCACCCCACTCTTGTTGGTGGCTTTGGGTTTCGGTTTGACCTTCGCTCCCGGCGTGGGCTCGGTGACGGTCAATCCCGCCTGGATTCTGGCAGGGATCCTGCCCCCGTTGCTCTATTCCGCAGCCGTTGCGACCCCAGTGATGGAGTTTCGGCGTGACTTCCGGCTGATCTCAGCGTTCTCTGTGCTGCTGGTTGTCATCTCTGCGGTGGTGATTGGGGCGTTAGCGGTCTGGATCGTCCCAGGTCTGCCCTGGGGTCTGGGTATTGCGCTCGGTGCCATCGTGAGCCCAACGGACGCGGTCGCAACCTCCATCGTCCGCCAGGCTGGCGTATCGACCCGCATTGTCACCGTGCTCGAAGGCGAGAGCATGTTGAACGATGCTTCGGCCTTGGTGCTGCTGCGGTCTGCCGTGGCAGCGCTCGGCGTGACAGCATCGCTGTGGCAGATCGGTGGACAGTTCATCTGGTCGGTAGCCGCGGCTGTCGGGATCGGCTGGGTCGTCGGTGAAGCCAACATGTGGGTCCGCCGTTGGCTGATTTCCGTCCCGGCAGGTGTCGCGCTCTCCTTGGTTGTGCCCTATGTGGCCTATCTTCCCGCCGAGCACTTCGGCGCATCAGGTCTGGTGGCCGCGGTAACCGCTGGGTTGATTTCGGGATATCGGGCGCCGTCTCGGGTAGGCGCTGAAGCGCGGCTGGCTGAGCAAGCAGTGTGGCGAACCATTGAGCTCTTGCTGGAGAGCGCGGTCTTCCTGGTCGTGGGCCTGGAGTTGCCGTCCTTGGTATCTCGCCTTGACGCTGACGCCGCATTCTTGCGCCATCCGGTGTTCCTGGCCGTCGTGCTGGGGGCCGCGGTGTTGCTGATCCGAGCGGTCTTTGTCAGCGGCGCTGTGTGGTCGCTGGCACGCAGAAACCGCAAGATGCCCGCAGTGCGCGAGCAGCTCAGCCACATCCAAGACCAACTCGTTGACGGCCCGGTTCCTGCCTCAGCCTCGCCTTTTGCGCAGCGGATCAACGCCAACGCGACAACCGAAGAGCGACGCCACCGCTGGCAGCGCGCGATTAGCCGACGGCTGGCCGACGTCGACTACCTGGCTGCTGAGCAGTTCGGCTGGCGCGACGGTGTCATCTTGGTTTGGGCGGGTATGCGCGGTGCGGTGACGATCGCCGCCGCACAGTCGCTTCCTGAGGCTGTCCCACACCGACCGCTTCTTGTGCTCACCGCAACTTTTCTCGCGGTGGGCACTTTGCTGCTTCAAGGACTCACCTTGACACCGCTCGCCCGACGCCTCGGTTTGGCTTCAGGAGACAACGAGGTGGACCCGGAGCGTTGGCGTGCCCTACAAACCGAGTTGGGCCAGGCCGCACTGGAGAGTCTGCCGACGTCGCCCGATGGCGGTGATGCCGATTTGATCGCCACCGTCCGCGATCGGGTATTGAAGGCCACCCAAAGCGCCGAATGGTCTTCGGCCCGGGATCGCAGCGCAGCATCGTGGGCAAAGGTTCGTCGCATGCGTTTGGCCGCCTTGAACGCACAGCGCGAGAAGCTTGTGGAACTGCGCGGATTGGGTAACTACCCGTCTGCGATGCTGGACGATGCCCTCGCCGAACTCGATGCGCAACAGATCAGCCTGGAATTGAGGCAGCAGTATGACTGACCCGGTAATGCGCGCAGCCGCGGAGATCGAGGATCCCCACGGCTGCACTTCTGGCGGAGGCGGCGAGATTTGAACTCGCGAGAGGGTTGAAGCCCTCAACCCGCTTAGCAGGCGGGCGCCATAGACCGGACTAGGCGACGCCTCCTGGCCGCCGACAGCCTACAAGCCGAGGCCCCCCGCATCAAAAGCGGTCGGTTCTCGTTGACGGCATTTTAGTATGCGCGCATACTGGTTTCATGATTGAACTCGCCTCCGCAAGCGCAACCTCCACGGCGAGCCCCGCTGCATTTTTCGCCCGCTGGGTTGATCACAGCACCTGGACGCAATGGGATGCCGACTCAGAATGGGTTCAACTGGACGGCCCGGTCGAGGTCGGCACCACAGGCACGCTGAAACCACAAGGCGGACCCAAAGTTCGTTTCACCATCACCACCCTCCAGCCAGACTGCGAGTACACCGACACCAGTCGGTTTCTTGGTGCTCGTCTCGTCTTCCAACACCTGGCCGAATGGCGTGACGATCACACCGAGCTGCAGGCTCGGGTCACAATCGACGGGCCACTGGCCTGGTTGTGGAGCCGTATCCTCGGCGATGGCTTCGCCACGTCCGTGCCTCAGGCTCTCGCCCGCTTGGTGAGCCTGGTTGAGTCCCGACCCTAAGCTCGCCACCATGGACGCATGACGAACCCCGGTGGCCTCAATACGGCGTTTTCCCACGCGGATGACAGCACCGGCTTGCTGCTGTGGCGAGTCACGAATGCCTGGCAAGCCGCTCAACGCAAGGCCTTGCGCCCTTTCGGCCTGACCCATGTTCAGTTCGTTTTGCTGGCTTCACTCACCTGGCTGGGAAACGCCACCACCCAAAGCGAGCTCGCTCAGCATGCGGGCACCGATCCGATGATGACCTCCCAGGTGGTCCGTACCCTTGAATCCAAAGGGTTGCTACGCAGGTCCCCCCACCCCACTGATGCCCGCGCGCGGCACCTCGAAACCACCTCGACCGGACGCGAACTCGCCAACCGTGCCGTGGTTGCTGTGGAGGCCTGTGACCAGGCGTTCTTTGGCATTCTCGGTAGCGAACTCGACGAATTGACCGCATTCCTGGCTCGCCTCGATGCTCGCTGAACCGCTGGCGGCGTGTCGATCGGTGAGCGGCCGACCCAGCTAGATAAAGTCAAAAGTGGTGGCTTGGTTTCAGTCACCTACCGATGCGACTCGTGGAAGGGGGTGCGATGCCTGCCAAGTTGAAGACCATCCTGATCGTTCTCGTGGCGATCTTCCTGACCTATGCAATCGTGGCTAACCCCGAGCGGGCCGCCGCCGTTCTGCACTCGGTTTGGGATCTTCTCGCCAACACGGTCACCGGTTTCACGCGGTTCTTCGCGTCACTGGCTGGCTGACGTGGACGGGCAATGGCTGCCCGACGCCGGGGTACGATCCCTGCGCCGCTATTTGGTCGCGGGCGATGGCGACATCGTCTTCGTTATCCGCAAACACTGGATCGTGTTGGTCGAGCCAATCGCCAGCGCCATCGCTGGCGGGATCCTCATGTTGGTGCTGGTGGCCATGCTGAGCGAGCATTTTCCTGAGGCCGGAGTTGTGGTCCTCCTCGGCTGGCTTTTTCTCTTGGGGCGCGCGTTCTTTCACCTCATTGAGTGGCAGTTCTCCTGGTTTGGCTCCACCCAGCGGCGGCTCTTGCTCACCTACGGGCTCCTGACCCGCAAAGTGGCAATGATGCCGCTGGAAAAGGTCACCGACATGAGCTACTCCCGCTCACCACTAGGACAGCTGCTCGGATATGGGGAGTTCGTTCTCGAATCGGCCGGTCAAGATCAGGCTCTCCGTACGGTTACACACCTGCCAGACCCCGACGCGTTGTATCGCGAACTGACCTCCACCATGTTCGATTCGAAGTCATCGCCAGCCAAACCAAAAGCTCCCTCACCAGAGCCCGAACCTGCCCCGCTACCTCAGCCCGAACCGGCGATCCCACCACTGCCCACAGCAGACCCCGATCTCGATCCGACCCAAAAGCTGTTCCCAGTCAATCCGGAACTCTGACCTGGGACGCCTCGCCGACTTCGGCCCGCAGTTGGATGCCGCCCTTGGCTGTGCGGGCTAATCTGGGTCTCGCCATTTAGCCCGAAGGACCGCCAATGACCACAGAACCCGGGAGTATCCCGCCCGCGGGTCGTCGCATTTCGAATGACGATCTCACCATCGATCAAGAATTCAAACCCAGTTTTGGTGGCGCGATCGGTTGGACCCTCGGGGGCACCGTGATCCCCGGTTTGGGTCTGTGGCGCTCAGGGCATCGGGTGATCGGCGGCATCATCATGGGCGTGGTCGTCGTCGCCGTCGGCGGTGTTGCCACATTCGCGGTTTTCCAACGCGATCGCCTTGCGGCGGCCTTGATGGATCCCAACGCGCTCTACGCCGTCGGCATCGGACTGGTCGTGCTGGCCGTGCTGTGGACCACCCTCATCACCACCACCCATTTGGCCTTGCGCCCCTACCAAATCACCGGGGTACAACGGGCCGCGGGTGGCGTCCTCGTCGGAGTCTTGTCGTTTGCTATTTCGGCACCCCTGGGTGTTGCGGCGGGCATGTCCTACGACACTGCTGTTGGGCTCAACAGCTTCGACGCCGGACCGGCCGTCAATACGGTTGATCCGTGGAACGGCAAAGACCGGGTGAACATCCTGATCATGGGTGGCGATTCGGGGAACAACCGTGACATCAAGCTGGGAATCCGTCCCGATAGCGTGACCGTCGCTTCCATCAGCACCAAGACCGGTGCAGCAACCCTGATTAACGTTCCCCGCCAGACCGCAAGGATGCCGTTCCCGGTGGGATCCAAGCTGCACGACAAGTACCCGCACGGTTTCTACGACGGCAAGGATGCAGGAAACCAGGAGTACGCACTCAACGCGATGTACCGCAACATCCCCCGACAGGTCCCCAACAACATTTTTGGCCCAACGAAAGACTTCGGAGCCAAGGTGATGATGGTGTCGGTCGGTGAGGCGCTCGGTCTCAACATCGACTACTACGTCATCATCAACATGGATGGTTTCCGAGACATCATTAACGCCATTGGCGGCATTACCGTCAATGTCAATGATCGTGTGCCGATCGGTGGCAAGAACGGTCCACCCAAGGTCAAACCCCGCGGTTGGATCGAAATCGGCCCCAACCAACACCTATGGGGCGGCAAGGCGCTGTGGTTCGCTCGAGGGCGCTACGGCACCCTCGACTACAAGCGGATGGAACGCCAGCAGTGCGTCATCAATGCGGTGGTCAAACAAGCCGACCCGATGAC
>CAYWIN010000037.1:9042-12637 GCA_964458365.1 uncultured Propionibacteriaceae bacterium | reverse complement strand
ACGGGAGACACTCCTGCTGCTTGTTGGGGTGCCGGGTTACTTGGGCAGATCGGCAGCGGCGGAGCGACGAATGTTTCGATTCCCACCGACGTGGCCTTGGCGGGGCCTGCGTGCGCGGGGGCGTCAGTGCTCGTGGGATCTGGTTGTTCCTTGCTGGAGAACACCGACTACTACGTGTGGTTGGGCTATTCGATTGGCAACTGGCAGCGCCCGGCGAAAGATCCGGTGAAGGCAACCACTCTGGTTCGCCCCGGAGTGAACCCGAACGTGGGTTCTCGGACCTCGACTTCGATCACGGCGCAGTGGTCGGGTGCGCCGGAGGTCGTCAACTCCTACCCGGAATACACACTGCAACGTTCGCCAGCTCCTGACGGGACCAACCCGGTGACGGTGAGTGTTACCGGCAGCACCTCTTTCACTGATCGCGGCGGCGTCACTCCACCGGCGTCTTACAACAAGGTCTCCGCTGGCTATGCGCATACCTGTGCCATCGTTGATGGCGCCCTGTACTGCTGGGGCTACAACCGCTACGGACAGTTGGGACTGAACGACACAACCGATCGGGCGGAGCCCACCTATGTGAGCTACTTCGCGGGCAAGACGGTGACCGAGGTGAGCTCTGGCCAGTACCACACCTGTGCGGTCGCTGATGGCAAGGCTTACTGCTGGGGGTCCAACTCGGATGGGCAGCTGGGCAGCGGAGACACGACCACCGCTTACGGTCCGATTCTGGTGGCCAACCAAGGCACCGCCGTAGTGACAAAGATTGCGGCCGGTCAACGGCATTCCTGCGCAGTGACCAGCGACCGCAATGTGTGGTGCTGGGGGTACAACGCCTACGGCCTTTTGGGTGTGGGTAATGCGGCGAATTCGGCGGCCAACTACGTTCCGCGCGCCGTCGTTGCCGGGTCCATGGGCACCGGCGTGGCGACGGACGTTTCGGCGGGCTACCAACACACCTGTGCGATCGCCAATAGCCGGGCCTATTGCTGGGGGCGGAGCAACTACGGGCAGATCGGGACAGCGGGGGCTTATTCGTACACTCCCACTGCGGTGGCCACGAATTACTTGGGTACCCGTGCCGTGACAGTGATTTCGGCGGGGGTGGGGCACACCTGCGCGGTTGCCGGCGGTGCGGCCTACTGTTGGGGATTGAATGCCCAAGGCCAAATGGGCAACAACTCGAACACGAACACCTATTTGCCGCAGGCGGTGGCCACCCAGGGGATGCCGGGCACGGCGACCGATATTTCTGCTGGCACGAACTCGAGTTGTGGCGTGACCGGCGGGCTGACGTACTGCTGGGGCATGGGCACGGCAGGACAGCTGGGCGGTGGAACGTTAACGAATAGCTTGACGCCGGTGAAGGCTCCGGCCTCCGGCCCGCTGGTAGCGGCATCGGCTCAAGCCACGACGGCGGGGTATCAGCACGCTTGCAGCATCATCGAGGGCCGAGTCTATTGCTGGGGCACGGGCACGAACGGACGCCTCGGCAACAGGTCCCCGCTTAGGTACGGTTATCCGCAGGCCACACCGTTGGATCCGATCTGTGGCGGCGGCTCCGACCGTGGTGACGGCACCTGCACCCTTGCGCCAGGTCGGACCTATTACTACCGGGTGAGCTACACCATTGACGGTGCCTTGCCCCGCACCGGTTCCTGGGTGGGTCTCACCACATCAAATTAGGCTGCGGCATCTATCGCGCGGCGCGACTAGTGGTTCTGGGCGAGCGCAGCTGCGGCGGCAACACTGGCCGACGGCAACGCGCGCAACACCTGTTCCAGCACCGCTGGTGTGTGCTCTGCGGACACGAACCAGGCCTCGAAAGCTGATGGAGGTAGGGCCACTTTCGACTCCAGCATGGAGTGGAAGAACGCGCGATACGCCGCACTGCTTTGCGTTTGGGCTTGGGCATAGTTCGTCACCGGGTCGGTGATGCCCATAAAGACGCTGAACAGAGATCCGGCCCGTTGGAGTCGGTGTGGCACTCCCGCAGCGTCCAGCTGTGCGCTGACGGCGGTCGACAACTGCGCTGCGGCGTCATCAATCGCCTGGTAGACGCGGGCGTCCGCGAGGCGCAAGGTGGCGATGCCAGCGGCAGTGGCCAGCGGGTTCCCCGACAGTGTGCCGGCCTGGTACACCGGGCCCAGTGGCGCCAACAGATCCATGATTTCGGCTCGGCCACCGAGAGCTGCCAGCGGCATTCCGCCACCTACGACCTTGCCGAAGGTGAAGAGGTCTGGATCGACGGTTCGACCTTCCAGGCCCCACCAGCCAGAGGCCGATACTCGGAACCCCACCAGGACCTCGTCGTAGATCAGAAGAGCGCCGTGGGCGCGGGTGAGCTCTCGCAGAAGCTCGTTGAAACCCGGCTCGGGAGGCACGATTCCCATGTTGGCCGCAGCTGGCTCGGTGATCACCGCGGCGATCCGGCTGCCCTGTTCGGCAAAGACCGCCCGAATGGCGGCCTGGTCGTTGTATGGGACAACGATGGTTTGGCCCGCAATCGGGGCCGGGATTCCGGCAGACCCGGGCAGTCCTGCTGTGGCTACGCCCGAGCCGGCAGCGACCAGTAGGCCGTCGGAATGGCCGTGGTAGCAGCCAGCAAATTTGACCAGCAGGTCGCGCCCGGTAGCACCGCGAGCCAGACGGATCGCGGTCATGGTCGCTTCGGTGCCCGTGGAGACCAAACGGACGCGTTGCGCCAACGGGACGCGTTTGCGGATCAGCTCGGCAAGTTCAGTTTCTGCCGCGGTGGGCGCTCCAAAGGACAGACCCTTTTCTGCGGCACGTTGGACGGCTGTGATCACGTCGGGATGGGCATGCCCCAGCAATGCAGGTCCCCAGGATCCGACCAGGTCAAGGTATTTCTCGCCGGCTACATCGTAGATGTAGGCGCCGGCGGCCCGGTCAATGAATCGAGGAGTGCCGCCGACAGACCCGAAAGCCCGAACGGGTGAATCGACTCCGCCAGGAATGACTTTCTGGGCGCGCGCGAATGCTTCTTCGTTGGTGCTCATCGCATCGCCTCGGCAAGTTCAAGGGCGGCATAGGTCAGCACGATGTCGGCACCAGCGCGCACGATCGCGGTGACAGATTCGGCCAATGCGGCATCCCGGTCGATCCAGCCCCGCTCGGCTGCGGCTGCGATCATCGCGTATTCGCCCGAGATCTGATACGCAGCCACGGGAACTTGGCTGGCTTCGGCGACCTCGGCCAGGACGTCGAGGTAATACCCGGCGGGCTTCACCATCACAATGTCGGCGCCTTCGAACTCGTCCAAGCTGGCCTCGAGTCGGCCCTCGCGGCGATTGGCCGAGTCCTGTTGGTAGGTGCGTCGATCACCGATGAGGGAGGATCCGACGGCTTCCCGGAAAGGCCCGTAGAAGGCGGAGGCGTATTTTGCGGCGTAGGCGAGAATGCCAACCTGGTCCAGGTTGGCGGAGTCGAGTGCTTCGCGGATGGCCATCACCTGGCCGTCCATCATTCCCGATGGCGCAACGAAGTGGGCCCCGGCCTGGGCCTGGGTGACCGCTTGCTCGGCGTAAAGCTCCAAGGTGGCGTCGTTGTCGACTTCCCCGGCGTCGTTCAGGAC
>CAYWIN010000037.1:0-9032 GCA_964458365.1 uncultured Propionibacteriaceae bacterium | reverse complement strand
GTTCAGGACGCCACAGTGGCCGTGATCGGTGAACTCGTCCAAGCAGGTGTCGGCAATCAGCACGGTGTCGTCACCCACTTCGCTGTACACCGCAGCCAAAGCTCGGTTGAGGATGCCGTCCTCGGCATATGCGGCAGAGCCAAATGCGTCTTTGTCGTCGTCGATGGGGACACCAAAGAGCGCAATTCCGCCCAGCCCTGCGGCGACAGCTTTGTGGGCCTCGGCTTTCACCGATTCCAAACTGTGCTGGACAACCCCGGGAAGTGAGCTGATCGGGCGCGGCTCGCTGAGGCCGTCTGCGACGAACACCGGAAGCACCAGCTGGGACGGGTGAACGTGCGTTTCGGCCACGAGTCGACGGATCGCAGCAGTGCGGCGAAGCCGCCGCGGACGACGGATGATCAGGGACATGGAACGCAGACTCCTCAGCTGGATGACCTAGCTATTGTGACCCATCGGCCACGGTCGGCCACGCCGTGGTCAAAGCGGAGTTCACGTTCTGGCAACCTAGCAATGTCACACTGGAGCCATGAAGCGAAGCGCGAGAGACATCGAATGCTGGCTGACCGACATGGACGGTGTCCTGGTTCACGAGGAACGCCCGATCCCCGGCGCGGTCGACTTGCTGAACCGGTGGGTGGATACCTCCCGGCGGTTCCTGGTGCTGACCAACAACTCGATCTATACCCCCCGGGATCTTTCGGCACGGCTAGCCCTGTCTGGGCTCAACGTGCCGGAGGAGAACATCTGGACGTCGGCGTTGGCGACGGCGGCGTTCCTGGGTAGTCAGCCCGGCGAGAAGACCGCCTTCGTGATTGGCGAGGCGGGAATCACCACGGCCATGCATGAGGCCGGCTTTGTGATGACCGAAACCGATCCGGCCTACGTGGTGATGGGGGAGACCCGCAACTACAGCTTTGAGGCGATCACCAAGGCGGTCCGGTTGATCAATGATGGCGCCCGCTTCATCGTGACCAATCCCGATACCACCGGTCCTTCCCCGTCTGGCCCACTACCGGCCACGGGGGCAGTGGCCGCTTTGGTGACGTCGGCGACAAATCGGCAGCCCTACATTGTGGGCAAGCCGAACCCCATGATGTTCCGTTCGGCGATGAACCGAATCGAGGCGCACTCTGAGACAACGGCAATGATCGGAGATCGGATGGACACCGACATCGTGGCGGGGATGGAAGCCGGTCTTTTCACCGTGTTGGTGCTTTCCGGGGTGACACAGGAAGAGGAGATCGAAGCTTTCCCCTACCGACCGTCACAGGTGTTGAACTCGGTGGCCGATCTGGTTCCGCTGATTTAGGGCTCAGCTGAGCACGGACAGCGTCGCGTCGAGCAGACTGTTGGCGTCCGAATTGCGGGCCACGGCGAGCACGGTGAGCCCGGCAGCTTTGGCGGCCTCCGCGCTGGGATTCCCGATGGCGATGACAGGTGCGCCCGGGATACCCAGCGCCGCCCCCGCGCGGGCCACCGAGGCGGCGGTCACGATGAAGGCGTCAAAATCGGGCCATTGCTGACTGACTTCGGCACTGATGGTGCCGGGCACCGTGCGATAGACCGCCACGGGCTGAACCGTCCAGCCGTTTTCCGCCAGGCCGTCTGCGGGCTGGGGTGAGGGTTTTTCGGCGCCGGGCATCAGGATCGTTCCTGGGCCGGTGCCGAATGCTTCGACGAGGGCCGCACCGCCGGCAGGGCGGGCGACGAAGTCCGGTTCCAGGCCCGCGTCAGCCATCACCTTGGCGGTGGCCGGACCGATGGCAGCGAGTTTCACCCCCGGCCGGTGGAGCGTGGCCAGGTCGAATCCTTGGCTGAGCAGTGCATTGATTGTGGCAGCGGAGCTGACCACCACCCAGTCGAAGCCGGTGGTCATCGCTGTGTGTAGCGGTGCCAAGGGGAGCGGTTCCTGACGAGTGAATTCGGCTTCGGTGACGGCCGCGCCAGCGGCAATCAGTGCCTGGGTGAGGTTGCCGGGGCTTCGTTGGGGTACCAGGAGGCGTTGGCCGACCAGGGGTTTTGCTTTGCTTGCGCCGAGATTGACCAGCTCGGCGGCACCTTGGGTGAGAAGGTCAGCGACCACGTCGGCCCCTGCGGCGTCGGCACCGTCGAGGGTGGCGGCGGCCTGGGCGGTGCTGTGTAGGCGCTTCGATCCGTCCTCGGCGACCACGACCGCGTGCAGGGTGAGTCGATGATCAGTCACCTCGGCGCGGGCTGCCACCGGAGCGGCGCAGCCGGCTTGCAGGCCGGCCAGAACCGCACGTTCGGCTTGGGCCGCCAATCGGGTGGACTGGTCGTCGATCTGTGCCAAGGCGGCGCGCGTCGGGGCATCGTCGCTGCGACACTCCAAAGCTAAAGCCCCTTGTGCAGGCGCGGGGAGGAAGGTTGTGGGGTCGAATCGTTCGCCGATGTTGTCGGTGAGGCCGAGCCGGGACAGCCCTGCTGCGGCCAGGATTACGGCGTCCAAATCGGCCCCGGCACGAGCCAGCCGAGTTTCGACGTTCCCCCGAATCTCGACCACATTCAGGTCTGGTCGCAGCGCTCGTAGTTGCGCGGCGCGCCTGGGAGATCCCGTGCCGACGTTGGCCCCGGCGGACAGGTCAGCCAACCGATACCGATGCGGGCTGCACAAGGCATCGCGCGGGTCTTCGCGGATCGGAACTGCTGCCAGCGTGAGGCCTTCTTCGGGCGCGGTAGGAAGGTCTTTGAAGGAATGAACGGCGAAATCGGCGCGGCCATCTAAGACGGCTTGTCGGACGGCCCCAACGAAGACGCCGATGCCGCCCATGCTGGTCAGTGGGGCGGTAGAAACGTCGCCGTGGGTGGTGACCTTTACCAGCTCAACCTGATGACCGAGCGCACGCAACTGCTCAGCAATTTGGCTCGATTGGCCCCATGCCAACTGTGAACCGCGGGTGGCGAGACGGAGCTTCATCGTTGTCCTCCCTGGGTTGGTGCTGCGCTGGGCGCAGCGGGGGATTGGCTGCGGGGGTTGAGGCAACAGTCCCCGTAACAGGAATCGCCAGGGCGGGCTTCGGTCGGGCCGGCGCTGATGGTGGCGACGATCCGGTCGGCGAGATCGGCCACGAAAGCAGGATGGGTGCCGACGGTGGGGGTACGCACCAGGCGCAGGTCGAGGTCGTGGGCGCTTTGGCGGGCCTGTGTGTCGAGATCCCAGATGACTTCCATGTGGTCGCTGATGAATCCCAGCGGGATCAGGATGATGGTGTCGGCGCCGTCGCGGGCGTAGCTGGCAAGCGCGTCATTGACGTCGGGTTCAAGCCAGGGGATGTGGGGTGGGCCGGAGCGGGATTGGAACACGAGGTCCCATTCTTTGGCGACGCCCGTCAGGCGCTGGATTTCACCGACGACGCGCTCGGCCACCCAGCGATGCTGACTGAGATAGCCGTCGCCGTCGGGGCCTGATGCGGATGCCATGGACGTGGGAATCGAATGCGTGGTGAACACGATTCGGGTTGTCGGTGAGGCCAGATCGACATCAGAGGGGAGGCTGGACTGCGCGAGTGCAGCGATGGTGGTGGCGAAGGCGGGAATGTCGTAGTACGGCGGCATTTTGCGCAGGTCGAGGGCGAGCTCGGGGTGCTCGGCCTGGAGTGCTTGTTGGGCCAGCGCGAGATCTTCTCGGTATTGGCGGCAGGCAGAGTATCCCGAATAGGTGGCGGTGGCCACTCCCAGGATGCGGCGAGCACCGGTGTCGACCAGCTCACGTAAGGCGTCCAATACCAGTGGTGCGGAGTTGCGATGGGCAAGGACGATCGGCATTGGGGACGGCAGCCGTTGCGCGATTGCGTCGCTGAGGGCGTCACGCAATGCCCGGTTTTGTGCGTTGAGGGGGCTGACGCCGCCCAGGGTGAAATAGTGCTCTCCGACTTCAACTAGCCGCTCATCGGGGATGCCGCGCCCGGCAGTGACCCTTTTCAGGAACGGCACCACCTCGTCGGGACCTTCGGGGCCGCCAAAGCCCAGCAACATGATGGCGTCGTAACCGGTCATGCGCTCACCGATGTCGTGGCGGCGGCCAATGCTGCCTGAGTTTGACGGCGGCCATCGGCCACACAGTCGGGGACGCCGACACCGCGCACGGGCGAGCCTGCTACGCGCCAGGTGGGCCGGTCGGCCAGTGCCTTGTCTATTTCGGCCACTCGATCAAGATGGCCGACGGTGTATTTCGGCATCACCTGTGGCCAGCGGGCGATGAGTACGTGGCTGGGGTTGGTGGTTGTGCCCAGCACCGATTGGATATGCGCCGACACGGCGGCGATGAGTTCATCGTCGGGAGCGTCAGCGATAGCGCCCAGTCGTCCGGGCACGAAAGCGCGAATCAGCACAGTGTTTTTCGGGGCGCGTCCGGCCCATTTCGCAGATGAGACGGTGATGCCGCTGATGGGTGCCGGGTCGGCTTCGAGCCAGCCGTGGGTGGTGACCGGCGAGGTGAAGGCGCTGGCCGGGTAGGCCAGGTTGAGCACGGTGGAGGTGGCCAAAGGCGTCTGGTCGAGCAAGGCGGCAGCGTCAGGTGCTGAGGTGCGCAACACTTCGGCCGTCATTCCTGCGCCGGCGGCGATCACCACGGCGTCGAAGGTTTCGCTCTTGCCGTCGCTGAACTGCGCAATGGTCCCGGTTGCTGTGTGGGTGAGTGCAGTGACGGTGCAGTGTGTGCGCAGGTCGGCACCGCGGGCCGATAGTTGGGTCACTAGGGCGTCGACCATGCTGCCGAGGCCTCCGGCAAGGGTGCGGAATGGCGAGTTGGCGCCGCGCGGTCCGGCCGCACGGGCTTTGCGTCCGGTGGCGAGCGAAGCCAGCATCAGGCTGCGATGGGTGCGCTCATCGGCGCGCAGTGACGGCAGGACAGAATCCAAGCTGAGTTCGTTGACCGACGCGCCATAGATGCCGCCCACCATGGGATCAGCGAACCGCTGCACGATGCCTTTGCCGAGCCGGGCACGCAGGAACCCGCCAATGGTCACGTCTTGGCCATCGCGAAGTTGGCGCGGGATGACGAGATCGAGACCTGCACGCAGTTTGTCACCGATCGAGAGGATCCCGGTGGTGACGAATGGGCCGAGCTTTGTGGGTAACACCATGCCCATTCCCGAAGGGAGGGGACGCAGTTTTCCGCGGGAACGCAGGTAGACCGTCCGGGTGCCCGAAATGGAGATCACCTGGTCGCTGAGGCCGAGTTCGTCGATGAGTTGGAGTGCGGCCGGCCGGTAGGCCACGAAGGAATCGGGGCCGCGTTCAATCAGCAGGCCGTCGTGGTGCTCGGTGTGAAGCTTGCCTCCGAATCGGTCGCTGGCTTCGGCCAGCACTACGTGCGTGCGCGGGTGCTCGTCGGTGTCTTGCGTTGCCTCCCAAGCGGCGGCCAGTCCGGTGATGCCGCCACCGATGACCAGCAGTTTCACGAAGCTGGCTCGGCGTGTGTTTTGGGCTGGTACGGGCATAGCGGGTCGGATTCCAGCGGGTCTCCGGTCCATGCGTAAGCGCGGGCGCGTGAGCCGCCGCACCAGTTGCGGAACTCGCAGATTCCGCAACGTCCCTTGAATTCGTCGGGGTTACGCAGCGCCTTCATCACGTCGGTGTTTCGGTACAGCTCGACCAGCGAAGTGTCCTTCACGTTTCCGACTTCAATGGGCAAGAAGCCCGAGGGGCACACGTTCCCCAAGTTCGAGATGAAGACGATTCCGTTGCCGTCTCTGATGCCAAATCCGCGCGACATGGGTCCGGCCTCGATGTCGGCTTCGGTTTTCCCGGCGCGCAGCAGGGGAGTGGTGATCAGGCGACGGAAGTGCATGGCCTCGGTGGTCTTGACGCGGAAGTCGGCCTCACGGTTGGTTTGGGCCGCCCACATCAACCACTTTTCGGCTTCGCCGGGGTCGAGTTCGGTGAGTTCGGAGCCGCGCCCAATCGAGATCAGGAAGAAGAGGCTCCACTGCATCAAGGTGTGTTGGCTGAGAAGCTCGAAGACTGCGGGAAGGTCGGGTGCGGTGTTCGCGGTGACCAAGGTGTTGACCTGGACGGGAAGCCCGGCTTCTGCTGCGTGATCCAACGCGGTCAAGGTGGCGTCAAAGGTGCCGGGAACCATGCGGATGCCGTCGTGGTATTCGGCGGTGGAGGCGTCCAAGGATAGGGAGATCGCTTGAATGCCGATCTCTTTCATCCAGAAGATCTTTTCCCGGGTGAGTAAGGGCGTGACGGCAGGTGCGAGCGATACTCCGATTCCGCGCGCGTTCGCTGCATCCACGAGTTCGGCCAGGTCGGGTCGTTTGAGTGGATCGCCGCCGGTCATCACCAAGTGCGGCAGTGGTTCACCGTCGGCGGAGAAGTTGAGGATGTCGTCGAGCACGCTGATGGCTTCGGCGGTGGTCAGTTCGCCAGGGGCAGCGTCGGGCATGGCGGTGGCTCGGCAATGTCGACAGGCCAGGCCGCAGGCGTTGGTCAGTTCCCAGTAGATGATCATTGGGGCGCGCTCGTAGGCCCATTCGGCGTTGGGACGCACGGAACCGATTCCGACAGCGTGGGTGGTGGTCATGCGGCATGCTCCTGATCGATCTTGGGTGAGATGGAATGCACCAGGTCGACGACGGCGGTGAGGACGTCGGGATCGGTGTTGGGCGGTACCCCATGGCCCAGGTTGAAGACGTGGCCGGGCGCTTGGTCGCCTTCGGCGCAAATGGTCCTGACGGCAGCGGCTCGGACATCTTCGGGTCCGGCTAGCAGCGCCGGATCGAGGTTGCCCTGCAGCGGGACGGTGCCGCCAAGCAGCGTGTTGGCTTCCGCGATGCTGATGTCGGATGCGACCCCAACCACATCGGCGCCGGCTGCGTGCAGATTTCCGAGCAGTTTGGCGGTGGCGGTGCCGAAATGAATGCGGGGAATGCCTAGGTCTGCGATGCCAGCGAAGACTGCTGTCGAGTGAGGCTGGACGGCGGCCTCATATTCGGCAACGGACAGCCGTCCGACCCAAGAATCGAACAGTTGGAGCGCGCTTGCTCCGGCTTCGGCTTGGGCGCGCAGGAACGTTGTGGTGAGGTCGGCAACCCAGGCGAGTAGGCGGTTCCAGGTGTCTGGGTCGGAGGCCATGAGTGCGCGCGTTGCGGGCAGGTCGCGATTGGGGCGTCCTTCGATCAGGTAGGACGCGAGAGTGAAGGGTGCACCCGCGAAACCAATCAGGGGAGTGCTGCCCAGTTCTGCGACGGCTATTCCGACGGCTTCACGGATCGGCGCGAGGGCTTCGGGGTCGAGTTCGGGCAAGGCGGCCACAGCGGCGGCCGTGCGAATCGGGGCGTCCATGACGGGCCCGACTCCGGGGACGATGTCCACACCGATGCCAGCCAGTTTCAGGGGCACCACGATGTCGGAGAAGAAGATGCCAGCGTCGACGTCGTGGCGCCGGACCGGCTGGACGGTGATTTCGGCGGCGAGCTCTGGGGTGAGGCAGGAGTCCAGCATGGCGACGCCTTCGCGGGCGGCGCGGTATTCCGGCAGTGAGCGCCCGGCTTGGCGCATAAACCACACCGGACGGCGGGTGACGCGGCGTCCGGTGTAGGCATTGATCAGGGGTGAGTCGGTTGTCCGTCCCTGCACCAGGGGGTGCGAGGGCGGTAGGCGAAAGGTCATGAATGGGCCTCCACGTCGATGCCGAAAAGGGTTTGGAGCGCGTGCTGGTAGTCGTCCAGCCCGCCAGCGCGTGCCAGTTCGGCGGCGCGCAGTGAGGGGGTATGTAGCAGGGCGTTGGATACTCGGCGCAGTGAACGTGCCACGGCGGCGGCGGTGTTGGCGTCGTAGCGGCGTGCAGCGTTTTCGATTTCGCGTTCGATGAACTGGCTGACATGGGAACGCATCGCGGTGACGGCGGGGGTGGCGGCGCGTCCGGATTCAAGGTGCTGGTAGGTGTCGACACCCCGGGTGACGAGGTCTCGGGCGGCGAGGATCGCGGCGCTTTGTTCGGCGGGGGCGTGTGCCCCGATTTCGTCGAGGTCGATCAGGTCGACGCCGACCAGGGCGCCGGCCTCGGCGGAAACATCGCCGGATAGGGAGAGGTCGAGGATGGGCAGCAACGCACTGTCCGAGCCGCGTGATGCGTCGATCAGTTCGACGGTGACGACGGGGTTTGTGGCGTGTTCGCGTCCTGAGCAGGTGACGACGAGGTCGGCCTCGGCGAGCGCGGTGAGGAGCTCGTCGGAACTGACGGGTTCGACGGGGTGGCTTGCGGCGAATCGTTCGGCGCGGCCGCTGCGCGAATAGACGCTGAGATCAGTGCAGCCAATCCGGACCAGGTTGGCCGTGACGACTCGGGCGTAGGAGCCGGTGCCGATCAGCAGCACGCGGCGGTCTTTGAGGGAGAAGTGGCGTTCTTCGACCAGGGCCAGGCCGACGGCGGCGAGTGATCTTCCGGCCGATCCCAGGTCGGTTTGACTGGCGACGGCTTTGCCGGTGGTGAGTGCGGCGTGAAAGAGGCGTCGCAGTGCGGGGGTGTTGTGTTGTTCGGCTGCGGCCAGGGCGTCCCGGACCTGGCCCAAGATTTCGGCTTCGCCGACGACCATGGCGTCCAGTCCGGCGGCGACTTCGAGGAGGTGTTGGACGGCCATCTGCCCGGCGTGTACCTCGAACTGGGCGACCAGTTCTTGACGTTCAACGGGGAGCGCTTCGGTGAGGATGCGCATCGCGGCTTCCACTGATGGGTGGAAGAGCGGGCCGTCGAAATAGAGCTCGAAACGGTTGCAGGTGCTCAGCAGGACGAAACCAGCGATCTCGTCACATTCGACAAGAGATTCGGTGATGGTTGACGTCGCTGCGGCAAGCGCTGACAGTTCGTCAAGAGTGGCGAGGTGATGGCTAAGACCCAATGCGGCAATAGGCACGAGATGCATCGTAACCCCTTATCCTCGCGCCTTCGAACCGGGCCGGTGTGAAGCCGGACTTGGTCAACGCGTTGGGGCGGTGAGGCCCGGATGCTTATCCGTTGGTGAGGGATTGGAGTTCGCCGATTTCTAGGGTGCGGTGTCCGGTGT
>CAYWIN010000036.1:0-12637 GCA_964458365.1 uncultured Propionibacteriaceae bacterium | reverse complement strand
GTTGAAGCCGCTGCCCGTGGGCTGAAGACGATCGACGCCACCTGCCCGTTGGTCACCAAGGTGCACCATGAGGTGAAGCGTTTCGCCGATCAGGGCATGCAGATCATGTTGATCGGGCACGCCGGCCACGAAGAGGTGGAGGGGACGACGGGCGAGGCGCCTGAGTCGATCACGTTGATTGAGCACCCCGATGATGTGGACGCTGTCGACGTTGCTGACCCGGACAAGGTGGCTTGGCTGACTCAAACCACATTGAGTGTTGATGAAACCAGCGAAACGGTCTCTCGGATGCGCGCGAAGTTTCCAAAGCTGATCGATCCGCCCAGCGACGACATCTGTTACGCCACCCAGAATCGTCAGCAGGCTGTGAAGCGAATCGCGTCTGGCTCGGATTTGGTGATCGTGGTCGGGTCGCGCAACTCGTCGAACTCGGTTCGGCTGGTCGAGGTCGCTCTTGAGGCCGGGGCGAAAGCCGCCTACCGAGTCGACAATGCGGGCGAGATTGACCCGTCCTGGCTGGTCGGGGTGGACGTGGTGGGCGTCACGTCGGGTGCTTCGGTGCCGGACGCTTTGGTTTCCGGTGTCCTGGATTTCCTGCGATCGCAGGGTTTTCCGGCCGCTGTTGAGGAGCGACTCACCGAGGAGAATCTGACCTTCGCCCTACCACCAGAGTTGCGTCGCGACATGCACCGGTGAGTCTGCGGCGTTACACCAAGAAGCGGTAGAGCGGGCTGTCAGCGGAGACGATCTCGAAGGTGATCGGGCTGGAGTCCATCCGGCTGATGAAGTCCGGCAGGCTGGCCGGATCGCCCAGTTCGATACCGACCAGCGCCGGTCCGACTTCGCGATTGGAGCGCTTCACGTATTCGAAGTGGGTGATGTCGTCATCGGGGCCGAGCACTTCGTCCAGGAAACGTCGCAGTGCACCAGGTTCTTGGGGGAAATTGACCAGGAAGTAATGCTTGCGGCCTTCATAGACCAAAGAACGTTCGATGATCTCGGAGTATCGCGAGATGTCGTTGTTGCCGCCGGAGACAATCACGACGACGGTGGACTCGGGCTCGATGGGGAAGAGGCCGAGTGCGGCTGCTGCCAGGGCACCAGCGGGTTCGCTGACGATGCCTTCGGTTTGGTACAAGGCGAGCATTTCCGAACAGATCCGTCCGGTGGGCACCGTGCACAGCGCGGGAGCGTGTTTGGCGACCATGGCATGGGTGAGGTCGCCCACCTGGCGAACGGCAGCTCCGTCGACGAAAGTGTCGAGTTCGCTGAGGGGGATCGGGTGCCCGGCCGCTATCGCAGCAGCCATGGATGCGGCTTCTTCGGGCTCAACCCCGATGATGCGGGTTTTGGGGTGGCGCTCAGAGAACCAGGCCAGGCATCCGGAGATCATGCCGCCGCCACCGACCGGCACGACGACAACATCGGGGGCATAGCCGAATTGGTCAACGATTTCGGCAGCGACCGTGCCGCCGCCGGCAATGGTGTCGGCGTGGTTGAAAGCGGGCACGATGGCGGCGCCGGAAAGCTCTGCTTCGGCGCGGGCGGCGGCGGCCGCTTCGTCGTAGCTGTCGCCCACGACGACTAGTTCAATGTGGCCTTCGCCGATGGCGTTGATTCGGTCGCGTTTCTGTCGGGGAGTTGTGGAGGGGACGAAGATGCGTCCGTGGATGCCGAGACGGGCGCACGCGAATGCGACCCCTTGGGCGTGGTTTCCGGCTGATGCACAGATCACGCCGGAGGCGCGCTGTTCTTCGCTCAGTTGGGAGATGAGGTTGTAAGCGCCCCGAATCTTGTAGGAGCGCACGGGCTGAAGGTCTTCGCGCTTTAGCCACACGTAGGCGCCCGTGGCGGTGCTCAGTCGTTCGTTGAGCTGCAAGGGGGTTCGTGTCACCACGTTTTCCAGGCGGGCCGCGGCATCTTCCACGGCTTTTGCATCGATCGTCACCGGCTCATTGTGTCACCGCGGTCCGAATCGGAGCGGCCCAGGGCGATGGTTGGGCAGGGTCAGGCGCGTCCGCGTCCGATCATGGGGGTGATTTCGGTGGCGTCGTCGACGAGCTCTCCAGCGGTGATGGGTCGTGGCGAGGAGTCGACCGGGTTGAGTTGCAGAAGCTCCTTGTCGGTCACTTTCAGGTCGCGGAGTTTGCGGGCGGTGGGGAAGACCCGGCCTTCAATGGATCCCACTGCATCGTTGTAGGCCCCCACCGCACTGGTCAGGGCGCGGCCCACCTTGTCGAAGTGTTTGCCCATCGTGCCGAGTCGGTCGTACAGCTCGCGAGCCAGGTCGAAAACCTCGCGGGCGGACTCGGCGAGGGCGGCTTGTCGCCATGCAAAGGCGGCGGTTTTCAGCAGGGCGATGAGTGAGCTGGGGGTGGCCAGAACGACGCGGCGCTCTGCGGCGTATTCGTGCAGGGCGGGGAGTTGATTGAATGCAGCGACGGCGAGGGCTTCGCTGCCCAGGAAGAGCACCACAAACTCGGGGGTGGCGCCGCCCGCTTTGAAGTAGTCCTTGGCGGACAGCTGGTCGATGTGGGTTTGCACGTTTTTCGCGAATTGGCCCAGCTGTCGGTCGCGTTCGCTGGTGTTTTCGGCTTCTTGGGCGTCCAGGAAGGCACTGAGGGGCACTTTGGAGTCGACGTAGATGTAGCGGTCGTCGCTGAGCATCACTTTGAGGTCTGGCCGGATGGTGGTGCCAGCCGTGGTTTGTGTGGTCGCTTGAAGCTCGAAGTCGCAGTGCTCCACCATTCCGGCAAGTTCGACAACGCGTTTGAGTTGGAGCTCGCCCCAGGTTCCGCGCACCTGCGGTTTGCGCAGCGCGGTGACGAGCGCTGCGGTTTCGCGTCGCAAGTTTTCGCCAGTTTGCTGGACTTGGCTCACTTGGGTGCTGAGCGCGGTCGTCATCCGTTGGCGTTCTTTTTCGACGTCAATCAGGCGCTGGTCGAAGCGGGCCAGACTTTCTTTCACGGGTGCCAGCAGCCGCTCGGTTTCTTTGAATCGTTGTTCGGCTGCGTCGTTGAGTTTGGTTTGTTGCGCTTCGACGGTTTCGGTCGAGAGGACTTTGAACTCGTTCACCAGTTTTTGCCGGTCAGCCAGCGCTGCTTCGAGCTGGTTGACGGCGTCTTGCTGGCGGGCTTCTGCGCTGGTGATGTGTGCACCGGCCTCGGCGAGCTGCGCTTTGAGGCCAGCGGCCTGGGCCTGAGCCGTAGCGGTTTCGGTGCGGGCACGCTCAAGATCAAGCTGACCGTCTGCGATTTGTTTGCCGTGTAATGCGCGGATGACAAGCCATGCCGCGAGTGCGCCGATGACGACTCCAACGACCAACCAGGCAAGATTTTCCATGGCATTGATGATTGCAGCCGTCGCTGACAGTCTTGTCTCGGCCCGCCGAGGCAGGGTGCAAACTTGTGCCATGAGCCCTGAGGAACACCTTGCTGATCTGGCTGCCTTTGTTGGTGCGTCGCCGTCGAGTTATCACGCTGCTCACGAGGCCGGTGCGCGTTTGAGCGCTGCCGGATTTGTTCAGCAGGCCGAAGATCAGCCGTGGCAGGGGCATCCTGCCGGATATGTGATTCGCGACGGTGCGATTGTGGCGTGGCGCTTGCCCGACGATCTGGACGGTCAATCGGGTATTCGTCTGGTGGGTGCGCACACTGACTCGCCGGGGTTCAAACTTAAGCCGCAGCCGTCGGCCTACGCCTATGGCTTTGCCCAGGCTGCAATGGAGGTTTATGGCGGGCCGCTGTTGAACTCGTGGTTGGATCGGGAGTTTGCGCTTGCTGGTCGTGTCGTCCTGCGTGATGGCACGCAAAGGCTCTTGAGAACGCCCGCGTGGTTGCGGATTCCGCAGGTTGCTCCGCACCTTGATCGCAGCGTGTCGGAGGCGTTGCGGCTGGACAGGCAGGTTCACCTGAAGCCGATTTTTGCCATGGGGGCCGCCGATGTGATGGCGTCGGTGGCCGCGACTTTGGGTGTGAATGGCGACGAGATTGATGGCTTTGATCTGTTCGCTGCCGTGACTGAGGCTCCGGCGGTAATCGGGGCGGCGAACGAGTTCTTTGCCTCTGCCCGGCTGGACAACTTGGTCAGTGTCCATGCTGGTCTGACTGCGCTGATTGCGGCCGCTCCGACGACTCAGGTCCAGGTGTTGGCCTGCTTCGATCATGAAGAGGTGGGGAGTGAATCGCGTAGCGGGGCAGCGGGTCCGTTCTTGTCTGATGTTCTGAAGCGTGTCGCGACGGGTTTGGGGTGGGATGCGGACGCCCAATCGGTGGCTTTGGCGCGGTCGTTCATGATTTCTGCCGACGCCGGGCATTCGATCCATCCGAACTATGCGGGGCTGCATGATCCAGACCACCAGCCGGTGCTCAATGCAGGTGTCTTGCTCAAGGTGAACGCCAACCAGCGCTACACCACCGAAGGCCCCGGCGTTGCGCAGTGGCTACGGCTTTGTCGCGCTGCCCAGGTGCCCACCCAGGTGTTCGTGTCCAATAATGCGGTGCCTTGCGGTTCGACGATTGGGCCGTTGACCGCTGCCCGGTTGGGAATCGAAAGTGTTGATGTCGGTGTCCCGCTGCTCAGCATGCATTCGGCACGCGAGCTGTGCGGCACCCTCGACCCGGCCTGGCTGCAGGCAGTGTTGTTGAAGCATTTCGGTGCCGAATAGTCCGCACCCTCACCAATCTGGCGGGACGGTGAGGGTGCGAGGCGTTGCGGGCGCGTTTTGTCAGCGCGTTGCGGCGGGCAGCCCGAGGTCGGGAACAGGGAGCGGGTTTTGGCCTCGGTCGAGCGCGTCGAGTTCTTCTCCGGTTGCGGCATCCGGGCGGGGTTCCGGGTCGCGCCATGCGCGGTAGGTGAGGTTTGTGGTGTCGGAAATACCGGAGTCGGTGAGTGCCTGACACATGGCGTGTGCCATTTCGCGCAGCGTCGCGCTGGGAACGGGCCAGGGTGCCTGGCGGTACCACAGCCGTCCCGGCATTGACGTGTCGATCTGGAACCCGGCGTCAGTCAACTGTTGTTCGCCATTGGGGGGGATGAACAAGCCGTTGACCTGTGCAAGCAGGTTGAGTCCTTTGCGACCGAGTTCATCAATAAGGAACTGGACGTAGGTGTCGGGATTCGTGCTGTTGATCACCAGCACCGTGCGCAGGTCGGCGTCGCGCATCACGGGCATGAGGCGGGCTTCTAGTTCATCGAGGTTCATGGTCTCTCCGGGCCTACTTTCGTTGTGCGGATCGGTTGTGGGGTGCGAATCTCGGGGCCCAATCTACTGGGGTGTGACCCGGGCCGATCAGAGGCCGCGCAGCCGCATTGGATCTCTGGGGTTAGGTGATGGAGGTTTTGAGCAGGGGCACACCGTTGGGTGTGTAGAACTCGACGAATGGTGCGGGTGTGTCGCGGCGTAGTGCGACGATGCAGTCGTTCCCGGAGTTCCACCATATTTCGGGTTGTGGTTGGGTGAGGCGTTTGATGGGTTTGCCCCAGGCTTGGGTGAAGTGTCCGGTGTATGCGGTGAATAGGTCGTGGACGAAGTCTGTTTTGGTGGTGTCGGTTTCGTCGGATGGGAAGACGTCACAGACGGTGAACGAGATGTCGAGGGTGTCTCCTCTGAGGCCGGCGATATGGACGAGTCCTGGTGTTAGTCCGAAGTTGGTGACGAGAGCTTCGCCGTCTGGGTACAGGCCCCATCCCATGTTGAGCAGGAACCGTTCGCAGGCGGGTTCTTGCATGGGCCAGTTGGCGTTCGACAGCGTATTCATGGCGTCGATGACTTGTGCCGGGTTGGCTGTGTTCCAGGTGGTCATGGTTTTAGGTGATGGAGATTTTGAGGAGGGGCACACCGTTGGGTGTGTAGAAGTCGACGTACGGTGCGATTGTGCTGCGGCGTAGTGCGACGATGCAGTCATTCCCGGAGTTCCACCAAATCTCGGGATCAGGTTTGGTGATGCGTTTGATGGGTTTGCCCCAGGCTTGGGTGAAGTGCCCGGTGTACTCAGTGAACAGGTCATGGACGAAGTCCGCTTTTGCCGGTTCATCGTCATCGGGGAAGACATCACACAGTGCGAACGACACGTCCACAGCTGCGTTGTTCGATTGAGACACCAATGCGTAGCCGGGTGTGATTCCGAAGTTGGTGACGAAGGAACCGCGGTGATCACGGCCCCAGCCGTGCATGGTCAACAAGTCTTGGGCTTCGATCCTGGTTTTCGGCCAATCGGCGCCGACGAGCGTCTTGATGGCGTCGATGACCTTGGCTGGGTCGGCAGTATTCCACGTAGTCATGGGTTGTGGGGTTCCTTATCTGGTGACTTCGAGGCCGTGTGGCCCGAGGCGTAGTCGGAAGGTTTCGCCCAGGCCGAATTGTGAGATTCTGACTTTACCGTTGGTTCGGGCGTTGACGAGGTCGTAGGTGACTGGGATGCCGTCGCTGTGAAGGTGTTTGACGAGGTCGGCGTAGGCCGGATCGGTCTGCCACTGATGCACCAATTCGGTCAGTCGTGGGTCGGTGTTCCGGCCGCTAACCAGGTCGGCGAGATAGGTGGCTGACCCTTGCTGGGCGTAGCTGCGCCCAGCGGTGTTCCGGCCGCCCAGCGATGGGGAGTCTCCGCCCTTGGCTTCGAAGACGTGAAGCGAATAGCCGTCAGGGCCGTGGCCAAGCGATACCACATCCAACCGGTTGGCGCCGGCTGGGCCTTGGATTACGACGGTGTCGCCGCGCCCTCGGGCAACATCCAGCGCGGCCGACTCACCCATGGTCTCCGAACGGAGGTTGAGAGACTGGCGAGCGGTGTCGTAGTCCCTGGCCATATCTCGAGTGAGCAAAGCTTCTTCAGTGCCAAACGCCCCCTTGTCGGCGAGTTTTTGAGCCTCGGCCGCAATCTGCTTCGGGGTCTTTCCGGTGGGGTCGATCCCCATGTCTTCGGCGCGGGAGCGGATCTCATTCAGGATTGCTTGAGGCTTTTCTCGTGTCCGGCTCCAGTCGGCAACTTGGTCGGCCCAGCTTGAGGGGTCTTGCATGGTGTGTGTGGCGGCTCTGCCTTGGTCGGCGAGGTCGTCGTATGAGAAGCGGTGGCCGGTGTAGGGGTCGACCGCGAAACCGTGCGAGTCGTGGAGGCGTTCGTTGACGTCACGGAAAGTGTGTTCGGGGTCGAGTTGGTAGTGCAGTCGTCCGTCACCGCGGTCGTCGAGCATGCGGTGTCCGTCGGTGTCGAAGCCGGGGTTTTCGGGATCGGCAGTCTGATGAACCTCGGGCCGGTTCTCGGCAGCGATCACATCAGAGGCGTCGTGCATGCCGTCTGTGGGGTGCGTGCCGGGCCCATCCGGGGAGTCTCCATGGCCGTGACCGGACGCAAGGTCACCCTCGTGCGGGGCATGTGCGTCACCCTCGTGTGGCGCGGAATCATGTTCTGTGTGCGGGGTGGCCGAGTCGGTATCGGAGTGTGCCGTTCCGGTGTCGTGATCAGAATGGGGTGTGGTCGCATCGCCATCGTGCGGAGTGCTCGCGCTGCTATCCGGGAGTGACGTGGTCGTGTCGGCGTGTGGCGTGCCGGAATCGCCGTTCCCATGTGGATTGGCGGGATCGTCACCAGTATGTGGGGCGTCAGGGTCAGCATCGGAATGTGGGCTGGGTGAATCGGACGCTCTTCCGGCATCACCGGTGGATCCCGAATAGTTCTCATCGGGGAACTTCGACTCGGGAACGTCACTGCCGGGCTTGTAGGAGGGCAGATCGGCGTCGCTGGCCTTGTTGGTCAAATCATCAAGACGTAGATCGGGCACGGTCGAGGAGAGCTTGCCGAGGTCGAGGCCTTCAAAAGCATGGGCGAGCCCCTTCACCGTGGCACCTCCGAGTGCGCCCGCACCCTTCGCCGCCCACGCTCCGGCGTCCAGAACTTCGAGCACTTTTCCCGTGGTGCCTAAGATCTTTGCGGCGCCGCCGAGGCCCTTCACTCCCGCGACGGCTTCGCCGCCGCCGGGAATCAGCAAGGTGCCCAGGTTGAACACTGATTCACCGGCCGCCGTTCCCGGGTCCGTGCTCCATTTGTCCCAGGCGATCATTCCCTTGCCTGCGCCGATCAGGGACTGGTCACAGTCATTAGTGAAATTGACAGTCGCCTGGTCAAGGAAGCCCTTGTTGCCCGATGCCCTCATCCCTCGATCGACCAACAATGCCGTCAGAGTCACGGGGTTTCCATAGACAAAACTCCCAGCCGCGATATGGCCGACCTGACCCCATGCCGCACCATAGGTGGAGGGCTGGAGCCAGCTACCGTCGTTCGGGTTATATCCCAAAACCAACGTGCCCAAGCCCTGTACGGTGCCCCACGCGCCACCGACAATGACGCCTTCCCAAAGGAAGTCCTTGAACACGAAAGTGGCCGTCTGCCCCACACAGCCTTCAAGGTGATCGGTGGGTGTGCCCCAAGGCAGCTCTTTCGCCCCAGACAGGTCATCAAAGCCGTACCCCAACGGGTCGTTCTCGGTGGTGATGGCATGCAGCGCCTGCGCCCCATACAACGCCCGAATCGAGTTCGCGCAGGTTCGTTCGGCAACCATCAAAGCCTCAACCTGGTCATTGACCTTGTTGATGATGTCGTTGTTGTCGTTCACCGCGCCAAGATCTTGATCCCACGGAATCCAACGATCCGTGTCGTTGACTTGATCCTTCACAAAGGTCTGCGCGCGCACCCGCAATTCATCAAGGGTCTTCTTGATGGGGCGCACGTCCTCGGCGAATTTGTCTAGTGCATCGGCAACCGTGGAAAGGGCCTTACTTGAAGCATCGCCGTCGGTTGCGACCTGCTTCATCAGGATCAACACATCGTGAGACTCCGGCGCGGAATAGACCGTGGACAGGCCCGCCCAGTCGGTGTCGATTTCGGATGTCTTCGTGTCGATCGTCGTCGCGACCTTACGGATGGCCGTCGCCGCTTCAACGATGCCGTCAGGGTTGAGATTCGCGCCAGGGATTCCGTCGGGGTTAACGGGGGTTGACATCTATGCGGCTCCCGCCTTGATCGCCTTGTCCTGCGCGTCCGCCGCCATTTCTTCGTCACCACGAAGATAGGCCTTGGTGGCATCACGCACCCCGGTGCATGCCGCCGAGACCAGGGAGCTGATCTTCTTCAACCGAGGCCCCTCGGTCTTTTCGAAGTACTCCGAAATGGTCGTCCCGATCAGATTCGACTGGGTCGCTGTGACGGCCGACTCCGCATGCGTGCTCAGAGTGTTCAGTTCTTTTCCCAACTCCTCGGCATGGGTTCCGACCTTCTTCAGGACGGATGCCACCCCGGTGGGAGAGATATCCCAATCAGCCATGGGCTACCCCCTCAGCCGATAGCGTCGACAGCAGCCCTGGCCTTGGAAATGGTCTCTTGAGCCGTCTGGTCGTTGCTTTCGAGGGCGGCCCGAAGCTTGCGGATGATGTCTCGCACTTCGTCGCCGGCAGTATTCCAACGCTGCTCCTTCGCCTGGTAGGCCTCGGAGACTTCCTGCGCCGAATAGTCGGCCATTGCGCGCTTCACGTCAGCGTCGCGCTGACTGAGCAACGACTCAAGACGGCTCGCAATCCGTTCAAAATTCGCTTGAGCATCCGCAGATGCGCTGTCATCCCAGCTTCGGCGATCAGATTGTGACATTTCTGTGTCCTTCCTCAGCGTCCGCTGAAACGAGCAGAGTCGAATGATGCACTTGCCTGTGTGCTGCGCGCATTGTCAGCCATCGTTTGATCGCCTTCCCCAAATGCCCGATCTTGGCCCTTTACGCCAGCCAGAACAGCATTTAGTGATGAACGAAGCTCGGCGGCAATTCCATCAGCACGCGATTTGAATCCATCAAATGCGGCGCGACCGGCGCCCTGGAAACGTCCCTCGAGTGGCTCAGCCGCCTGCAGAAGCTGCTTCACGAGCTCTGAAAGTTCATCGCTCGAATTCGATGTTTGCGATGTCAACTGGGTGAGCGCTCCCGCTCCCATATCGAACTTGACCCCCATTATGCAAACCGCCTTCCAAATCACATTAGACCGCGACAACCTCAACTAGCGAGGGAGCTTAGCAAGCATTTCAACCAAGCTCTTGGGGAGAACTCCCCGTCTACTCCTTGGGAACTGACCGTAGCGCGAACTCGCAACTGGGATATCTTTAATCCACGCTTTGGGAGGGGGCAGTGGACTGCGATGTCAGTGCAGCAAAGTTCGGCCACTGTTGATCTATTTGTTCTTACCTCTCGAGCCTCGGCCGGCGAACTCAGCCTCGCCCTCGTCATCGATGTCCTCGCCGTGGGTGCGGTCACCGGATTCGCTGGCGCATTGACTTTCCTCAGCGGAACATCTGCGCTGGTCATGCTGGTCTGCCTCATCGGAGGGCTAACGGCTACCGGCTACTTCTTCGCCCGCTGGGGTCGGAGCTTGGGCTGCCTCGTTCTGGGCATCCGAATCATTGACCAACTCACCGCAGCACCCGCCAGCACACGATTTCTGAGTGCAGCCGTGTCCGGCCAGCTCCGAGCAGTCAGTCTGCGGCGCGGACGAGATCCCGTAACGGCCGCCCTGGCCCCCTTTCGATTCCCCGACCACGTGCTCAACGCCAGCCGGGACCGCGCCCAAAGCGTCGTCAACGGCAATCGGCCCGCGCTCGTCCTCCTCGACTCGGGGCAGCAGCTGCTCCTCCAAGGAGTCCTCATCCTCGGACGGGGGCCTTTCGGAACCGTCGAGGCCGACGTTCGCACCTTCGAATGGGCCGACCTGTCCCGAACGGTGTCCAAAACCCATTTGAGGCTGGAATGGGATGGCACCTCGGTGTGGGCAACCGACCTCGGCTCGACGAACGGCACCGCACTGAACGTCGGTGGCGAATACCGCAGGCTGCGCCCCGGCGAACGCGTCGCGCTGCCCTCCACAGCGAACTTGGCCGTTGGCGACCGGCTCCTCTCGGTGGAGGTCCCGCGTGGCTGAACAAGTCCTCATCGAGCATCCGCTTACCGATGTGGCAGGCCCCGGGTGGCAAGCCACCGAACTGACCTCGCCGGTGGTGTGGCTGAGCGTCTCCCTGGCGGACTGGCTTCGACGAGTCGCCCTGGCCGGTGACCAGCCCATCTTGGTCACCGCCGAACGAGCCCGACTGACCGAGCCGCTGTTCGAAATCTTGAACGATCTTGATGGCCACTGGGTGGTACGCACCAACCGAGGCACCTTTTACGACGCACGCCGCGGGGCGAAACTCGCCGAACCGCAAGCTGTCCGCGATCAGGAAACCCTGGCCGAAGAGCAACTCGCTGACGAATTCCGAGCCCCTCCCACGCGCACCCGAATGCGGATGGTGGTTTCCTTCTCGACTCGCCACCGGACCACCCAACCCATCCTGCTGGGCGGCACCACCGCCGACATCGCCGAATCCGTTGGCTGCTCGCTGAGCGCCTACGGCCCTACCGAACCTGTCGTCGCGCCCTGGAATCGCCGAGAGCTGACCGAGATCAGTCGCACCCGGATGCCCGACGAAACCCGCTGGATTGCGATCGGAGAACCCGAAAGTCCGATGATCGCAACCATCAAAGCGGCCCGGACGGTAGCTGGCGTCGAAGAAACCGCCCGGCTCAACATCGACATGGGCCCGGTCGGCGATCCACGGCACCGCCTTCTGGGCGACTTAGCCGCACGGGCACTCACCGCAGGCACCAAACACGGAATGCCTCTGCTGGGGTTCGCCTTCGCCCACATCGGTGCCGAAGACCTCGCCCGACAACCTTTCCTCGAACCGTCCCTACAGCCGCTGGCTCTCCTCATCGGGGCACCCGGGCTGCGGCAATTCGCCGTGCCCACCAACAAATGGATGAAGGAGTACGGGGCGAAAGAAGTGGGCAAACCTCGGATTCCGTCCCTTTTCATCCCGCTCGGAGATGCCGACGAATCCGGCTGGGCGCGGCTTCAAGACATCGTTGAGCAGATTGGTCCCGAACGACTATTTGACGTGGGAACCCTCACCCGGACGACCCGCAACCGTCCACCGACTTCAGGAGATGCCGATGGCTGACCAACGGGACCGAACCCTGGTCGAAGCCGCCCAAATTCAACGCGGACGACTCGCGGCCGCCCTGATTTACGGGCGGCTCGAAGAACGACGAACCGTGGCTGACTACACCAAACGCTTGGTCTTCTCTCTCGTCATCGCCGCGGTGATCAGCGCTGGCTGTGTTGCCACGTCCTTCGTGACATCCATGATGCGTAACGGTGTGAGCCTGACCGGAACCACCACAAGTAACGCGGCATCCACGGGAGGTGGACGATGAGCGAATACACGCGAATCACTGTCAGCGGCAGCCTGCGTCGAGTCGAAGTAGTGGTGCCCAGCACCGAAACCTTGGGCGCCGTGATGCCCGGACTCGTCGACCTGCTGGGCGAACCCGCCGGTACCGTGTCGCGACCGCTCACCTTCGTTGGTACCGGTGGTGAACAACTCGAACTGGACAAAACCCCCCAGCAGCAAGAGCTTCCCGACGGGGCCGTGCTGCGCCTGGTACGCCTGGACGCCGCCCCGCCGCCGCCTGCCGTCATCGACTTCGTCGACATCAGTGCCGACCGACGAGACAGCCACCCCGGACGGTGGGACGACGCCGCGCGGCAGCTGCTCGCCCTGCCCGCAGC
>CAYWIN010000035.1:0-12743 GCA_964458365.1 uncultured Propionibacteriaceae bacterium | reverse complement strand
CCACAGTCACCCCGCATCACCCTCTACGCCGAAGACGAAACAACCATCATGGTGTCCTTCACCATCAAGAGGCGACTGATCGTCATTTCCGGCAGCAGTGCCTGCTTCTACCTCGACCACTACGACGGCCTCAAAGAGTACTGAACCCACCCACCTGACCTTGAGGGACAACACGTGCACCACCCCACACCCATCGCCACCCTTGCAATCCTGCTTGCGCTCGCGCTGACCGGCTGCGCACTCCCCACCATCTCCAGTCTCACGCCCGCGACACGCACCCTGGCCCAAGCCAAAGCCGACTACCAACGCACCGTCGAAGAACTCTTCGCCTACATCCCCCGCGACACCATCGCCGAAGACCTCGGCGCATCCGAACCGCTTCAGCAGCTCTTCCGCTGCGACTCACCCCGCAGCTTCTACTGGCCCGGCGCGCACAACGCCATCCTCAAACCCAGCACCGACGGCAAACACATCGTCGACCGCATCGCCACCGACTGGGCCCACAAACCCGGATGGCGCATGTACGACGAACGCAACGACCCACAGTCACCCCGCATCACCCTCTACGCCGAAGACGAAACAACCATCATGGTGTACTTCGCCATCAAGAGGCGGCAGATCGTCATTCACGGCAGCAGCACCTGCTTCTACCTCGACCACTACGACGGCCTCAAAGAGTACTGAGCCGCGCCTCAGCGGGAGCGTCGAACGCAGAGTGCGCCCCTTTGTCGCTCCCTCGCACCATTGGACGTCGGTGGGGCGAACTCCCCAATCCCACCAAATCGCCGATTTTGGCTTGGCGTCTACCAGCCAAATCACCATACTTGCCAGCGATGAGCAGCTGGAAGATATATGTAGAAGAGACCGTCAGCCTGGTTGGCGACACCCTTGACGATGCGCAGGATCTGACGACAGAACTAGCCAAATCAGCCAAGAGCGCACAAGAGTTGACGCAGGCGGCTAGCGCCGACGACACCGTTTCCCCGAAGTTGTCGGCAATCATCCAAGAGTTCGCGAAACTGAGCTCTCTGACGCAGGCACGCACTTCCGAAGTGATCACTGCAGCCGAAACCAACATCACCACCTATATCAATGGCGACGCCGAGATGGCCGGGGTGTATGTCAGCAAGGCAGCGGATCCGTCCCTGCTGCCGACACCGCCTCAGCCGTCGCCAGGACCATCTCCCGTACCCGACATTCCGAACGGCGCCGGCAACTCGGCACCGCCTCCGACAGCAGCTCCAGGCCCGACGCCGACCCCAACCCCCGGACCAGCACCGACCCCGTCCCGATAGAGACACCCGTGAGACTCATTTCTGAAGCAGACATTCCGGCCCTCCCCGCCGATCCGATCACCGTTTCGCAATCGTCATCGGAGATGGTCGCGGCGATGAAGACCAGCAGCCAGCAGGTCACCGACATGCTGACCCGGTGGGGTCAGCTCAACCAGTGCCTACAGACAGTCGAGACGCCGCAGCTGATCGCTGCACTTGGTCCGGTGCGGTCGGCGGCAGATCAGTGGCAAACAGCCATCGATGCAGTGTCGAAAGCCATGGACGACTACGCAACCGAGCTGTCGGGACTGAAACCGTCCATCGATACTTTGCACGCCAAGATTCCGACCTTCCGTAAAGAGATGGACAGCTACGCCTACACAAAGCAGCTGTTCCCCAACCCACTCTCACCGGCCGACGATCGAACCATCTACGGGCCCTATTACGAGCAGAACGCCGCCTACCTCGACGACTGCGACGCACTGCGCCGAAAGATCCAGGCTGTCTCCGACCAATGCGCTGCCGACTTGAGCCGCGTGGGGATCCCCACCGACGTGCTGCCATCAATCGGCACACCGGGAGCCCCGACCACAATGCCCACCCGGGCCGACTTTGAGAGCTTCCTCGGCCAGCAGCTGTTGAACTCTCTAGCCTCGAAGGTGGGCCCGGACGGCGACAGCTCGGCGCTGAAAGACTTCCTCAACCGCAACCCGGACTTCGTCCGCAAGATCGAAGCCACCGGTGTCGACCCCACCGCTGTGCGCAGCTGGTGGCAAAGCCTGAATCCCGCCCTGGCAGCAGCATTGCTCCTGGGCGGAGCAAAGGTCACCGGTGCCCTCAATGGCATGCCCGCCAACGACCGAGTCGCAGCAAACAAGCAAAACGCCCAAGATCGCCTCGACGCCATCGCGGACCGCCCCGACAGCGACCCCGAAAAACGCTATCTGCTCAGCGTCATCGCTGGGGACCGCAAGCTCTACCTTTACGACGGTTCCCGCGACCGGATCATCGAGATGATCGGAAATCCCGACACCGCCACACGCGTCATCACCTGGGTGCCCGGCACCACTGCCGACATGAATGGTTTCTACAACGGCGGCCAGCAGGCCCCCGCCCAATACCTGACCACCGACGGCAACACCAAAGGGACACCGACCGTGGCGTTCGTGTACAAGGACGGACCTTGGGCGACCTTCGGCTCACCATGGGACCAGCGATCCAACGCCAACAAGGCCTGGATGATGGACCGCAGCGTTGACCTGGCCGCATTCGAAAAAGGAGTGCGCTCCGATCCCCATCTCAACTCGGCCCAACACGTCATCCTTGGACACAGCGCCGGACTCAGCATCGTCACCGGTGCCGAGGTCCAAGGCGCCCACTTCGACCAAGTCCACAGCCTCTCCGGCTCCTGGATCGCCGACGGCTGGAAACCCCAAACAGGCACCCAGTACCACACCTACCAACGCACATTCGATGCGATCAACACCCTCGACCTGATCGACACACAGAGTCCGTTGGCGCACGTCATCGACGATGTGGGCACACCTGCGACCGACGGGCACTGGGCGAAACATGGGCACGCCGACTCCTCGCTGCCCGCCTGGCAATGGGGTCTTGCCACCGCCGTTTCCCCGCTCGGAATGCCCGTAGCCGCCGTCGTCGACGGCGTCAATAACCACATCAACAATGGCGCTGGCGGCGACCTCAACGGCGCCATTTTGGACGATCTCTACTCGCGCCTCGACCGGTAAGAAACCTGCCCAGTTTCATCGTCGTAACCCGCGGCAGCTAGCCTGCCGCCATGAACGCGGAAAACGAGGCACCGATTCCCGCCGTCCCTGCCGATGAAAGCCAGCTGTCTGCGCACCACCAGGTGGGGCCGCTGACGGCGCCCACTCATCCGCTGGCGTTGGCGCCGGTCGCCGCACCGCCCTATTCGGTGGACGGCTTTGTCCGTGAGTTTCTGCGCGAGCTGAACACCGGGCAAGGTGTGGCACTGTCACGCTCCACGGTGAACGACCAATATCTTGCGCTGGCTCGCACCGTGCGCCACTACCTGATGGCCCGCTGGCTGGAAACCATGCGTCACCAGCGGTCCAGCAAAGCCAAAACCGTCGGATACCTGTCTGCGGAATATCTGTTGGGTCGCCAGCTCGGAAATGCGCTGCTGGCCACCGACCTCAACGACATCGTCGCCGAAGCGATGAACGTGTGTGGCCTCGACCTGGCCACTTTGCGTGCCCAGGAGGTCGAGCCCGGACTCGGCAATGGCGGCCTGGGACGGCTAGCCGCCTGCTTCATTGATTCGCTGGCCACCATGAGTGTGCCGTGTATCGGCTACGGCATTCGCTACGAGTACGGCATCTTCCGGCAAACCTTCGTCGACGGACGCCAAGTGGAACAGCCCGATACCTGGCTAGCGATGGGCAACCCGTGGGAGTTTCCGCACCCCGAAGCATCCGTCGAAGTGAACTTCGGTGGGCACACCGAAACCTACGACGATGCGGGCGTCACTCGAACCCGCTGGGTTCCGGGCTGGAATGTGCTGGGCATCCCGTACAACTACATGGTTCCCGGGTATCAGAACGGGCGCGTCAACACGCTGCGCCTGTGGAGCGCCGTCGCCACGAAAGCTTTCGACTTGGCCATTTTCAACGCCGGAGATTACGCCGAAGCCGTCCGCGCCCAGACTTTTGCCGAAAACATCACCAAAGTTCTCTACCCCGAAGACTCCACTCCACAAGGCAAGGAGCTGCGGCTCCAGCAGCAGTACTTCTTTGTGGCCTGCTCGATTCGTGACTTCATCGATCAGGGCCTTGACGAAGATTTCGACTGGAAGCAGTTGCCCGAACGAATCATTTTCCAGCTCAACGACACCCATCCGGTGATCGCGGTGCCCGAACTGATGCGTGTGCTGGTCGACGAGCAACGACTGGACTGGGACGACGCCTGGCAAATCACCAAACAGTGCTTCGCCTACACCTGCCACACCTTGCTCCCTGAGGCGCTGGAGGTGTGGCCAGTTGAACTGTTGGAGCGCCTCCTGCCGCGCCACATGGAGATCATTTACCGAATCAACTCAGAGTTCTTGGCCGATGTCCGTTTCCATTTTGGCGACGACGAACTGCGGGTCCGGGAGATGTCGATCATCGCCGATTTCCCCACCCGACAGGTTCGGATGGCACATCTAGCAACGGTGGCGTCCACCAAAGTCAACGGCGTTGCCGAGCTGCACTCCGCACTCCTGCGCGACAAGCTGCTGCCCAGTTTCAGCACGTTTTGGCCCGACAAGTTCACCAATGTGACCAACGGGGTGACGCCGCGTCGGTTCGTCCGGCTGGCGAATCCGGCACTGTCGGCCTTGATCACCGACACGCTCGGCCCGGGTTGGGTGACGGATTTGGATCGGCTAGCCGAGCTGGAGCCCTACGCCGAAGATGAGGAGTTCCGCCGGGCGTTCCTGGAAGTCAAGACGCTCAACAAGGAGCGGCTTTACGCACTGCTTCACACCCGTGACGGGATCGACTTGGCGCCGGGCCATCTGCTGGATGTGATGGTGAAGCGGCTGCACGAATACAAGCGGCAAACCCTCAAAGTGCTGCATGTGGTGAGCCTCTATGCCCAAATCACCTCCGGTGATGTAGACCCGTCGACGATCACGCCCCGCACGGTGGTCTTTGGTGCCAAAGCTGCACCCGGGTACCGGATGGCCAAGGAGATCATCTACTTGATCAACTCGGTGGCGCGCGTGGTCAACACCGATCCGGCTGTGGCTGGACGGCTCCAGGTGGCTTTCCCGGCCAACTACAACGTGACATTGGCCGAAAAGCTGATCCCGGCCGCCGATCTGAGCGAGCAGATTTCGTTGGCCGGAATGGAAGCCTCCGGCACCGGAAACATGAAGTTCGCGCTTAACGGTGCGCTGACGATTGGCACCGATGACGGGGCCAACGTAGAGATTCGCCAGCTGGTGGGCGACGGACACTTCTTTGGTTTCGGGATGACTGAGCCCGAAGTGGTCGCGCTACGCGAGTCCGGCTACCGACCCAGCGAGTTTTATGAATCGAGCCCCACCTTGAAACAGGCCATCGACCTGATTTCTTCGGGCGCATTTTCGTCCGGGGACCGGGCCGCTTTCGAACCGGTGGTGTCGAACCTGCTTTATGACGATCGATTCATGGCTTTGGCCGATTTTGAGTCCTACATGGCGGCCCAAAGCAAGGTGGAAGCAGCATTTGCCGACACCGAAGCCTGGACGAAGTCGTCGATTCTGAATGTGGCACGGACCGGGTTCTTCTCCTCGGACCGCTCCATGCGGGAATACCTCAGCCGAATTTGGCGGGCCGGGGCGGTCTAGCCACCCCGACCTGCCACGTTCAGCGACTCGCCCTCAGACCAGGGCTGCGTCCAAGGTGATGGTGGTGCCGGCCAGTGCTGCCGATACCGGGCAGCCTGTCTTGGCTCCGTTGGCGAAGGTGGCGAAATCTTCCGCGCTCAGGCCCGGCACCGAGGCGCGCACGGTGAGCAGAATGCCGGTGATTCCCGTCCCGGGCACGAACGTCACTTCAGCTTTGGTGTCGACGGCGGACGGTGGGGTGTTGTTGCCGGCCAGCGCGTGGGAAAGCGCCATCGAATAACAGGCCGAGTGCGCTGCAGCGATCAGTTCTTCTGGGGTAGTGGTGTGGCCGCCTTCACCGGCCCGAGACTTCCAGTCGACTTCGACACTTCCCAACGCCGAGCTGAGGAACTCAACCTCGCCTTGGCCCTCCATCAAGGAACCTGCCCAATGGGTCTGTGCGGAACTAACGGTCATGTCGGTCTGCCTTTCTGTTGTCTCCGAGGGTTTCTTCCACCTCATCGGACCCAACCCCCGAAAAGCAAGCTCGATTCCGGCAATACCGATGATTAGGTAGCCTCCCTTCGATGACGAACGCACCCAGGGACGCCAAACCGGCCTCGGCCCGTCCAGCGAACCGAGGCCCGCACACCAAACGGTGGGTAGCCCTGATTGGCGCATCCTGCGTGACGGTTGCCCTTGTCGGCGCCGTATTGGTGTATGGCGCAGTCGCATCTCGGACGGGCATCGCGGGGCTGGACCGTCCGCTTCTGGACTGGATGATTGGCTTTCGAAGCCCGGGGCTCAACGCCATGGTGAACGATTTCACCGAACTGGGACGGGTCGTTCCGATGGCGGTCGTGGCTTTGGCCGGATGTGGCTTGCTGTATTGGCGTTTCCGGCGCATCGAGATCTGGGTGCTGATGAGCATCGCCATCTTTGGGGCGTTGGCCATCAGGTTCATCGGCAAGCCAATGTTCGGACGGCTACGTCCACCGATGTCCGATGCCGTGCCGCCGTATGAGACGAGCTTCTCGTTGCCGTCCGGGCACACCTTGAGCGTAACCGTGGTGGGTGGCATGTTGGCCTACCTGGTGGTGTGGCTGTCCCCCAAGCTGTGGGCCCGGATTTCGGCGGTGCTGCTGGCGATCTTGTGGGCGGTCACGATGGCCACCAGCCGACTGTATCTGGGCCACCATTGGCTGACCGACGTGGTCTTCGCCTGGCTGATCGGGCTGGCCTGGCTGGCCCTTCTGATCACCGCCCACCAGCTGTGGCTCCGATTTCCGTTTGCCCGATGGGGCAGGTAGAGTCTGTGCGCGCCCGCAAGGGCGATTGGGGCTATGGCGCAGTTGGTAGCGCGCTTCCATGGCATGGAAGAGGTCAGGGGTTCGAATCCCCTTAGCTCCACAGATTGTTGAAGCGTCCCAAAGACAGCTTCTGCTCGTTTGGTCTCGTTCCAGCGCCAGGTTTCCGGCAGATCAAATTCGCGTGAATTAGCTACCCTCGGCCACACCAAGAACGTCACGATCCTGGCCATCGACGCCCGTCTGCCCGACAGGTGGGCGAGGTTTCGTCGGGCTTACCGGCTTAGGGCTTGAACGCGGGCCGTTAACTGAGGGTGAGCGGCAATCCGGTGTTGTTGTCGTAGAAGCGCAGTCGCCCGGCTACCCGCCTGAGTTCAAGATCGCTGCCTGGGGGCAGCGCGTAGATTCCCAAAACGGCCGGTTCGATTTCGGCGACCCGGTTGAAGGTCGTGATCGAGAAGTTATCTGGATCCGACAGGTATGCATCGTCGTCAATGTCAGAGAAGAACTGCCACCCGTTATCCATGGGGTTCAGCGGCTCTTCACGCACCAGCCACTTCAGCTTTCCCGCCCCGGAAAGGATGTTGTTTGACACCACTGAAGCGCCCGCGTCGTGAATGAAATCCGGCATGCTCACAGACGTGCTCCTTCGTGCGTGACCAGGTGCCCAGTGGGGGCTTGTCGGCCATCAAACGACGGGCCGTCGACCACATGATCGCACTTCGAAACAACACCGAGGTACACAGGAGCACCTCGCGTGAAGGATTCGGCAGCCGACCCCATCCACACACCACCCAGGGCATCGCCCACTTTCCACCAGAACGGGCTGTCTCACCGTCGCCGTCGCGGTCATCGACACTCAGGCGCTCCTCGATTATCTGTGCCGCTTTTCGATGCGTGCTTGACTCTCCGGTAAGGGGAGACAGGAGCCTTGAATCATGTTGAGCATTGGTGAGTTTTCCGGACTGACAGGTCTAAGCGTCAAAGCCCTTCGTCACTACGACGAGAAAGGCATTCTGGTTCCCGTTGAGGTCACACGGCGGCATTGTCCGGCACAGGCGTTCGTTGGGCGCGTTCTGTCGATCCCCGTCACTGACGCGGAAGCGCTCACCGATGACGACGTCAGCGACGCAGGGAGCGACCTCATTGAACAGTTGCACGCGTCAGGAGTTTCGCCATCCGGCCCGTTCTGGATGGCGCTTCGTGGCGGCGGGCATGACCGTATAGAACTCATGTGCTGCTGGCCCGTCGCGCAGGCGCTTCCTGAGGGGTGGGGCGGAGATGACGTGGTGCACGGGCATCTACCCGAACGCGTCGAACTCGTCGCGTCATGGCACGCCACGCAGACAGACTCGATCCCTGAGAATGCGACGCATCCGGCGGTGGTGGCACTCTTCGATGAAATGGCCGACCACAGCATCGACCTCAGCCGTTCCGAAGTGCGCCAGACCATGCTCGGTACCGACGAGTTCAACTGCATCGTGGAGGTTGCGATCACGGTGGAGCAGCAATGACCTTCACAGACCTCACGCATACCCACCTGCGCTGACAACTCGTCCGATAACCTGCCCACGCAGGTGCGAATCGTGACGAAGAGGCAATGATGCTCGGTCCAAGTCAACCCATCGACGAAGATCCCCCACTCGTGGTCAACACGACCGCCGGTCCGGTGCGTGGCACAACAGTCAAAGGGCATCGGTGCTGGAAAGGCATTCGGTATGCCGCTCCCCCGACTGGCGAGTTGCGTTGGCGCGCCCCGCAACCACCCGAGCCGTGGGCTGAGATTGCCGAAACGGTCGATTTTGGCCCCGTTTGCCCCCAGCCAATGACCCCTGCGGTTGCCCTGCCCGCTGATGCCACGTTCGACGAAGACTGCCTCAACCTCAACGTGTGGACCAGCGCCAGCTGCACCCCACAGAACCCCGGCCCGGTGCTGTTTTGGGTTCATGGCGGGGCCTACATATTTGGGTCATCCAGCCAGCCCATTTTTGACGCCACGGCTTTGGTGAGCGCAAAGCCGCTGGTGGTGGTCACCATCAACTACCGGCTGGGTGCCTTGGGTTTTTTGGATCTCACATCCTTCGGCGACGAGGGAACCTTCGATTCGAATGTGGCGCTTCGTGACGTGCTCTTGGCGTTGCACTGGGTGCAAGACAACATCGCCGCCTTTGGTGGTGATCCGCGAAGAGTCACGATGATGGGGCAGTCGGCGGGCGCCGGCTTGGTCACAGCTTTGCTCACGGTCCCTGACGCCGAAGGACTGTTCGCCCGCGCCATCGCCCACAGTTCGCCAGCTACGTCGGTCTATGACAGTGAGCGGGCAGCCAAAGTCGCCGGCCAATACCTAGACATCGCCGGGGTCAGTCCCGCTGAAGCCGAACACCTCCGCGACCTGCCCGTCGACGACATCGTGGCCGCCGGATTCACCTTGTATTCGTCGGTGCCTGCGCACTCCCCCGGCACCCTGGCCTACACACCGATCGTGGACGGCAAACTGCTGCCCGGCTACCCGTTGGATCGGGTGCGGGCCGGGCTGTCGATTCCGGTGCCCCTCCTGATCGGTACCAACAAAGATGAAGCGGCGGTCTTCAAGTTCATGAAGTCACCCCTCATGCCGATCACGTCCGACACCATCATGACGATGTTCTCGGATTTGGCCGCCGACAATCCTGCACTCAGTTTGCCCAGCGAAGCCCAGATCGGCTCGGCCTATGTTGGCGTGAGCCAAAAAGCCAAAGGCTTGGGGGTTGCACGCGATCTCGGGTTCCGGATGCCAACAATTTGGTTCGCTGAGGGTCACAGCCACGTGGCACCGGTCTACCTTTTCCGTTTCGACTGGGCCACCGCCATGCTTCGGCTGTTGGGTCTGGGTGCCACCCACGCCACCGAGTTGCCTTACTTGTGGGGCAACCTCGTCTCTGGCCCGAAAGACATCACCTTCCGGCTCGGCGGTCAGACCGCCGGAAGGCGAATCTCGCAACGAATGCAGGCCCGCTGGCTGGCTTTCGTTTTCGGTGACCAACCCGATGCTGGCCCTTCCGAACCACGGTGGCCGGCCTACACCTGTGAGCCGACGAGCGGCACGGCACCGGTGGCGTCGACGGCGGCCAGCAGAGCGACGTTGGTGATCGACCACCGTGACCGTTTGGAGTTTGACCTCGACGCAGAACTTCGAGCCGCCTGGGGTGACGAAGTGTTGAACTTCTTGTAAAGCGCCTCCGGCCGACCACGGGCACCGCTAACGTCGAAACAGCGCATTCACATCCCCTGTCTCATGTGAATACCAGGAAGGCATCTTGTGCCCGCGAACTCCCCCCAAGCTCGGCCGTCCCAACGAACTCAAGTGTTGCTGCTGGGCCTTCTCGGCGGCATTCAGGTCGCCGATCCACTGATCGCAACGCTCACTTTGGTGAAGGTCTCCGACGACCTCAACTTGTCGGCGTCGCTGCAGTCGCTGGCGGCAGGCATTTCCACGCTGGCACTCGCCGCGACGGTCATCCCTGGTGGTGTTCTCGCCGACCGGTTGGGACGCCGGAAGGTGCTGGCAGCGTCGCTGCTGCTCTCGTCGACCGGCCAGCTTCTTTCTGCTTTCAGCCCCGACCCGGCGGTCTTTCTGCTCGGTCGGGTGATCACCGGTGTGGCACTGGGGACGACCTTCGCAGCCGCCTACGGGCTGGTGAAGAATGCAGTTCCTGAATCCGAACGAGGCCCGGCGCTGGGACTGTTCGCCGTCGTCAACACGCTCTTTCCGCTGCTCATCGCCATCCTCACCGGACCAGTGACGGCGGTCACTTGGCGCGGCGCTTTCCTGATCCTGCCTGTCGTCTCACTGCTTGCGTTCCCGCTCGCCATCAAACTGTTGCCGGTGGCCCCCCGGGTCACCTCTGGTGCCGTCGACTATGTCGGAATGGTGCTGGTCGGCGTCGGGGTCGTCGGCCTACTTTCTGGAATCAGCGCGGCCGGCGGCGGGATCACTCAACTGTCGTGTTGGCTGCCCATCCTGGTGGGGTTAGCGGCTCTGACCAGTTTTGCGGTTTACGGGTCACGGTCTGGCAACCCGCTGTTTCCGCCACGAATCTTCACCCACCCGGGTTTCTTCGCTGCCGTACTGCTGGGGATCTTGTTCAACTTCGCCAGCGCAATTTCGAGTCAAATGTCGGCGAACTTCTGGCAGTACGTCATGCATCTACCCACTGCGGTGATCGGCGTCGCATCGATGCCTGTCGCCGCCGCAGCCGTGATCGCGGCCCTCACCGCCGGGCGTCTGGTGAAGGCCGGAGTGCCCGCGAGCCGCCTGGCTTTGAGTGGTGGATTGCTCATCGTGGCAGGAGTTACCAGCTTGGTCTTTGTCGACCAGAACTCTCCGTACATCATCTTCGTGCCGATGATGGTACTCAGCGGACTGGGCGTTGCCACGATTGCGTTGATTCAAGGCAACCTGTACCTGGGTCTGGCTCCGGCGCAGTATTTCGGTCCGGTCACTTCCAGTAAGACCGCCGTCGGACAGTTCGGCTATGCCCTCGGATTGACCGGTACGACCGTTGCGGTGAGCCTGTTCACTTTGGACGGGGTGCAACGCATCACCGGCGGCGCAATCTCGGGGGAAAACTCGTGGGACGCCATCACTTCCTATTTGGCCACCGGAGCGACCACCAATCCGGCTTTGGCCAAAGTCAGCCAATCCGCTGTGGCGGGGATCTACACCCAGGCGTTCACAACGACGGTGGTCATCAGCGCCGCCTTTTTGGCCGTTCTGACCGCGGTGGCTGTGTGGTCGCTGCATCGACGTGCAGCGAAAACGCCGATGGATGAGTTCTTGACCCAGCGCACCCCACCGGCAGCGGCTTCGTCGCAACAGAATTCGCCGCAACACGACTGACCGCGCGGGCCGTCACGAGCGGCTCAACTTTCGTTGCCGAACCCGTTACTGAGCCACATTCGCCTGTGAGGCGCCAACCAGATCGAGCACGTCTTGCCCGTAGCGCTCCAATTTGGCCTGCCCCACCCCGCTGACTTCGGAGAGCTGGTCGTGAGTCGCCGGCCGGGACTGCACGATCCCGACCAAGGTGGCGTCGGGAAACACCACATAGGCCGGCACAGAGGCGGCTCGAGCGGTGTCAGCCCGCCAGACCCGCAAGCGTTCGAATAGTTCGTGGTCGGCTTCGTTCAATCCGGCTGCTGCAACCGACCGCCCGGACGCTTTCGACTTTTTGGCCTTGCGGGAGCGCGGTGCGGCCATGATGGGTTGCTCGCGCAGCTGGATGTGTTGTTCCCCGCGCAGCACTGCCCAGGAGGCTTCGGTCAGCTCCAAAGTGCTGTGCCGATCTGACACCGACAGCAGGTCCATGGCCAGCAGTTGACGTACCACGGCACGCCATTGTTGATCGTTCAGTTCGGCGCCGATCCCGAAGGTACTGAGTTCGTCGTGGTGCCACTGTTCGATCTTCTCGGTGCGCTTGCCGAGCAGAATGTCGATCACCTGCCCGGCGCCGAAGCTCTGATTGCGTTCGCGCCGCAGCCGAACCACGGTGGACAGCATCTTTTGGGCAGTGACAGTTCCGTCCCAGGATTGCGGCGGGTTCAGGCAGGTGTCGCAGTTGCCGCAAGGCGGGCTGGGTTCGCCGAAGTAGTCCAGGATCACCTGGCGTCGACAGCGCAGCGTCTCGCACAGTCCGAGCATGGAATCCAGGTGGCGGCCTTGCAGACGTTTGTGCTGCTCGTCGCCGTCGGAACTGGCGATGAACTGCCGCAGTTGCACGACGTCGGCCAGGCCGTAGGCCATCCAGGCGGTGGCGGGCAGGCCGTCGCGTCCGGCGCGTCCGGTCT